>CAZPIF010000215.1:0-3328 GCA_964586565.1 uncultured bacterium | reverse complement strand
ACGATGGCGCTACTAGTGCGCCAATTGAGAGTGTTATTGTTGAGGTGCTAGAACACACCGGAAGCGTATTAAAACCACGCTTAACTAATGAATTTGGACGTTACAGGCGTATACTAGATGCAGGAACCTATACATTTGCATTTAGGGCAGAGGGTTATGAGTCTGAGTATATTTCTCTTACTGCTAACAATAGCGGAATTACTCAGCAGAATATTTATCTAAACCCTCAACAGGTTCACAGTCTTACTATTGAGCTAAATACACTGGAGAGCATTACTCTCAATGGATCTATATCAAATGAGTTTTCTTCATATCCAATTGAAATATCTTCTGGAAATAATTCTTTTAATTTTCCAGGAGGAGATTATCAGATAAAATTTTTGATGGATGCAGGGTATATGCCGTGGGAAATAGATATCAGTCTTGATTCGGATATAAGCTTAATAGTTCCATATGACACTGGAACCAATTATGAGCTTAGTACGTCTTGGGAGTGGCAGCAGTCAGTAGGCACATGGTGTATAGATGGCAACCTACTACGTTCTCAGGAGGGAGCCTACTACAGTAATGGGGACAGTGAGAGTGGTATGATTATGGAATCTGATCTGTACGATGTAATGGGCACCAATCGTATTGCTGCAACCATTGAACATAGATATGAAACGGAATGGGATAATGATATCGCCAGGGTCTCAATTGTTGATCAAGATAATAATATTCTTGGGTCAAAATCATGGACAGGTGGTAGCTGGGATCAACCCCAAGTTGACTTGGTAATTGCACGGACAGATGGTTCTTTTAATTCTGCTCGCGTGCGTATTGAATTTTCTCCTGATCAAACTGTAAACTATAGAGGTTGGGAGATAAGCAAAATTAAATTGTCTGCTCTATCTGATATTCATATGAGTATTGTTGAGAACCAGAGCAACTTTGGTCCTAAAATACCTTTAAGTATAAGTGGTATATATCCTAATCCTTCGTATGGTAATTTATTGGTAAATATTGATAACTTCTCTTCAGGAGATGCGACTCTAAATATTTATAATATTCTTGGTCAAAATATTTTTTCTCAAAAAATTAGTAATCTATCGTATGGTAATAGATCTATTGATCTTGATCTTAGTACACTAGGTGGACACAAGATAGGATCAGGCATGTTTTTTATTCAAATTAAAACCACTACAGAGCAGGCGGTAAAAAAATGTTTAATATTAAAAAAATAACATCGTTTTTGACTTTTTTTCTGTCGCTGATAATAGCGTCAGAAATAACATTCAGAGGGCAGATCAAGGAAGATTTAATGGGTAGTAAAATACCTATGAGTTTTACGAATATAATATCTGAGAACTACAACATACTACCCTCACAGATTAATCCACAAAGAGGGACCTATATGATTATCGTTCCTGATGCATTAGAAGCGTACCTAAGCAGTTTTGTTGATTTTAAATATTCTCAAGGATTTGATGTGACTGTATTGACGCTCACTGAAGCTGGTAGCTCAGCCTCAAATATCAAAAATACCATCGCAAATCATCTTCAGACTGATCCTATGCTGGAGTATGTGCTGTTAATTGGTGATGTGGATGGTTTTGCAGCATTCCCATCTTTCTACTATGGTCCTGAGAATGATGTCACAGACCAGCAGTTTACTCATATAATAGGAGATGACACTACTCCAGACGTTTTTATAGGACGATTGTCAATAGACTCAATATCAGACCTTATAGTTATTATTTCTAAAACAATACGCTATGCGAGAGATCCACTGGCGTTTGATAGTAACTGGCTTAATAGGGGGCTAGTTGTAGCTGGTAATTATTCAAATACTTATCCCATACCTATTACGCCCAAGTGGACATCATACTGGCTGAAGGATGAGCTAGTTGAATACGGATATTCTCAGGTTGATACGGTTTTCTATCCACCTACTCAGCAGGGATCGTCTTATATTGTACCAATCATAGATAATGGGGTAGGAATAGTAAACTATAGAGGATGGGGAGATGCCAATGGCTGGCACTATCCAGAGTTCCATGTTGATGATGTTAATGATCTAAATAACGGATGGCTTACACCGGTTTTTATGAGCTATGTTTGTAATTCAAATGATTTTGCTAATAATGTAGATCCATGTTTCGCTGAAGCTATTTTAAGGGGAGGAACCCCCACAGTGCCAAAAGGTGGAGTTGCTTTTGTAGGTCCTTCTGATCTTCACACCAGTACTAAATATAACAATGTTATAAACGCATATATGTATGACGCAATGTTGAACCATGGTGTTGTTGAGTTAGGACCTGCGATGCAGGCCGGGCAGTCTGGCCTTAATAAAGAATTTCCAGCACAAAATGGTTCTGGTGAGGCACAAGAATTCTATGCGAATGTGTATAATATTTTGGGTGATCCATCGTTGCAGGTTTATCTTGGTACCCCTGACCAGTTTAATATCTTAGCTAACTCTGTTTCAAAGGTTGATGAGTATGTGCACTTAACCATAACTGATACGGATGGATTACCGGTTAACAATGCAGTAATTAGTCTAATGGGAGACGGCCAGTTACTAGGTAAAGGCATTACTGATGCTACAGGGCAATTTGCAGTAACAACAGAGCTGAATAATCTTGTAAATATTGACATATATGCTAATAAGTCTGGATTTATACAAGGGCATCTTAATATTGCGATTGATGAAAATGGCACAGAGAGTAATCTCGCTATATCAGAGATTATCATTGATACAGGTGATCAATCTGCAAGTGCGGTACTTGGAACTGAATTTACTCTTAGTATAGTTTTACAAAATTTATCTGCTAATGAAACAATTGGAGGTGCTGACGCATTGGTAACTTTTTCAGACTATGTTTCCCCATCATCTTTTAGTATTGATGTGCCATCAATAGGTCCTGGAGAATCTGTCACTATCAGTAATATGGATATTACAGCCCTTGGAACAGATGCTGGCAACTCAATAATTGGCAAGTTTGAAGGAGTTAATAACAATGAAGTAGTCCGACACTTTGCCGTAGAGATTCAAAATCCATCGTTTGCTATAGAATTCAATAATCAACCGAGACCTGGAGACCAATTCCAGACTGAGATGTTAATTACAAATTTCTCGCCTGGGTATTATGAACAGGTATCAGTTGGTATTACGCCATTATCTGATGGTGCCCAGGTTTCTACAAATAGTTCTGCAGAACAGCTAATTGATTTGCTCCCTTTTCAATCAACTATATTTTCTTCAGATTTTGATATAGAGCTGACGGATGTTGCTTATGGTAGTGACATTACATTCCTTGTACAACTACAGAAAGCAGGCAATGTGTTT
>CAZPIF010000214.1:0-3332 GCA_964586565.1 uncultured bacterium | reverse complement strand
AATCCATGATTTATACCAGCATTAAGAATTCTTTGAGACTGTTGTACATTGAAGTAACCTTTTTCACAAAAAACATCATTAAAAACAGCTATTCCTTGTTTAGCAACTTCTGGAATCATTTCATTACAAATAATATCAACATAAGCATCTCTATTATCACTATATTCATTAGGAATGGCATGCCCTCCCATAAATGTAGGTACCATATCAATAGAATGTAACTTATTTACCTCATGTATCACTTTAAGAGATTTAATTTCAGAGGTAACATCTAATCCATATCCGCTCTTACATTCAACAGTTGTAGTACCAAGAGATAAAAATCTATCCATTCGGTTTTTCACGCACTTAATTAATTGATTTTCTGTTGCGTTCCTAAGACCTGAAACACTACTAATAATTCCACCACCATTCTTGGCTATTTCTTCATAGGTCATGCCAGATAAACGCATAATAAATTCTTGGCCCCTACTTTTATAAAAAACTGGATGTGTATGAGAATCTACAAACCCTGGAGTGATGAGCATTTTCTTACAATCGATGTTAATATCAGCATCTGATAAATTACTTCCAATATCCTCTATTTTATCATCCTTGATCAATATTTCGATATCATTCAATGATTCCATTTCTCCTAATTTTGTATTAAAAGAAACCATTTGGCCTATATTATTTAATTTTGTTACAGACATTGAGAATTCTTATAAATCCATCATTGGTATATCTACATTCCATTTCTTGGCATTTTTTATAGCATCATCATAGCCGGCATCTGCATGTCTAAAGATACCCATTCCAGGATCATTGGTTAATACAGCTTCTAATCGTTGATCCATTTCTTTAGAACCATCAGCAACAATTACTTGCCCAGAATGCAACGAATAACCAATCCCAACTCCACCTCCATGATGGAATGAAACCCATGTAGCACCACTTGCTGTATTTAACAATGCATTTAGTAATGGCCAATCCCCTATTGCATCACTGCCATCTTTCATTGACTCAGTCTCTCGATTTGGCGATGCGACAGAGCCACAATCTAAATGATCTCTACCTATCACTACAGGTGCTAATAAATCACCAGAACGAACCATTTGGTTTAATTTTAATCCGAATTTTGCTCTCTGGGTATAACCTAACCAACAAATTCTTGATGGGAGTCCTTGAAACTGAACCTTTTTTTGAGCTAATGTAATCCAATTGACTAATGCCTTATCCTCTTCAAACATATTAAGAATTACATTATCTGTTTTATAAATATCTTGTGGATCACCTGATAATGCAACCCAACGAAATGGACCTTTACCTTCACAAAATAATGGTCTTATATATTTAGGTACAAACCCAGGAAAATCAAATGCATTTTCTATTCCTGCTTTTTTTGCTTGTGCCCGAATTTATTCCCATAATCAAAAACTATTGAGCCTTTTCTTTTTAAATCCAGCATACCTTCAACATGCTCTCCCATAGACCTTAATGATTCTCTAATATATAATTCACTATTACTTTTTCGTAGTGCTTCAGCATCTTCAAGAGTATAATGATTTGGTATATAGCCAATTAATTCATCATGGGCTGATGTTTGATCGGTAACAATATCTGGAATAATCCCTTCTTTAGCGAACCTAGGTATTAAATCTGCCGCATTACCTAACAAACCAATTGATAATGGTCTTTTATTTGAAATAGCTTCATTTGCAAGTTTTATCGCCTCATCAAAACTATCAGTCGCTTTATCTAAGTATCTTGTTTCAATTCTTCTTTGAATCCTGTTATTATCAATCTCTATACATAGCGCAACCCCGCCTGCCATTGTAATAGCTAATGGTTGTGCACCACCCATACCGCCTAATCCAGAAGTAAGAACCATTTTACCAATAAGACTATCTCTACCCCAATGAATTTTAGCCGCAGAAATAAATGTTTCGTATGTACCTTGTAGAATTCCCTGAGTACCAATATAAATCCAACTGCCTGCTGTCATCTGACCGTACATTATTAAGCCATCTTTTTCAAGTTTATTAAAATAATCCCAATTTGCCCATTGCGGAACCAGATTAGAATTGGCAATTAATACTCTAGGAGCATGCTCATGAGTTTTTGCTACGCCAACTGGTTTACCAGATTGAATTAGTAATGTTTCATCAGGCTCAAGACGTTCTAAAGTTGATAAAATAGAATCAAAAGAATTCCAATCTCTAGCTGCTTTACCCTTACCACCATACACAATAAGATCTTCAGGTATCTCTGCTACATCTTGATCTAGATTATGTTGTATCATTCTATATGCAGCTTCAATTTGCCAATTTTTACATGTTAGCTTTGTGCCTGTTGGTGCTTGAATAATTCTTTTCATCAATATATGAACTTATTTGAGATATTTTATAAGCCGCGATGCATATATTGGCTCTTTGTTAAATACAGTATAAGAGAAAATACTAATACCACCAAAATCATACTTTGAAGTCTTATAAATTTTTTGGCCTGATGAACGTACATTTTGATTATAAACACCGATACCCATAATGATATGTTCTAAAAATTTTTCAGGTATACTTTCCACCATACTTCTAATATTTTTTTCGAAAATACTATTATCACTTGTATAATTCATTGGCACAGCCCAATCAATATAACCATTTTCAATCCATAAATCCCACTCTTGCCCAAATGTATCACTAGCATTAGGAACATTTGGCTTCACTGCTGCAGAAATAATACAATGGGGTTGATATGCTTTTATTCTCATAGAAGCTTTTTTAATAAAACTTGTTATAGCATCTCTTTTATATTTCTCGAAAGATGGTTTTTTTTCAATTTTCAAAGAAGATAGCCCAGGTATTCCACCTGAATAGTTCAAAAAGAACTTTAATCCAGTTGGATTTAAACCCCAACCAGAATCATGGTACCTTATATAATCAAAATGAATACCATCTAATCGATAATTCTGCAATAATTCTGTTATTACATTCTGAAGATGTGCACTAACCTCAGGATGAGTTGGTGCCAAATAAAAACCTTCACCATTTATTTTTCGATTTTTTTTCATTGCATTTAGTGTACCGGGAATATCCATCTCGTCTGGAATTTTTGTATCAATCCATTCAGAATGATTTAATAAAATATGATCATTTTGTGATGGAGCTTCAGGAGATGACCAAAGATAGAAAGTATTAATCCATGCGTGAATCTTCAAATCACTTAATTTAGTTTTTTGTATAATATAACCTAGTGGATCAAAATCATTATCTAGCAAAAGGTGAGACCTGGGAACTATACTAGACTTATAATAAGCATCTCCCCTGCCTCGTACTTGTACGAAAAGATGGTTG
>CAZPIF010000213.1:0-3368 GCA_964586565.1 uncultured bacterium | reverse complement strand
TTGATAAGCATGAATCTAAATTTGTTAAGCTAAATCAGAGAACAGTTGAAAGACGAACCAAGAACAATTTTCCAAAAGGAAAATCATGGTATGATAAGGATGTATCAAATATTTATGTAGAGCATTTATTGTCAATGGGTATAAAGATAAAAAATAAAAGTCGCTGGTTAAATGCAGTCTCTGTGGTATCAATATTATCAGATCTAGAAAGGATTTCAGAACTACCATTTGTGAAAAAAATAGAACCTGTGATGGGTTTCAAAAAAAATATTATTCAACAGGACAATGAAATTAGTCCACTATCTAGAGAATTTGATTACGGCGAAGCAAAAAATCAAATTGAACAAATCAATGCTCATACATTACACAATCAAGGTTTTACAGGTCTGGGAGTTAGAATCCTTTTGATGGATACAGGTTTTGATTTAACACATAATTCACTAGGCCATATTAATGTGATTAGTCAATGGGATGTGATAAATGACGATAATCAGACAGCTAATCAAAATTACGAAGAGGAAGATATCAATCAAGATTCTCATGGTACAATGGTACTATCAACGATAGCATCTTTTGCTCCAAATGAATTCATAGGTGTTGCCTATAATGCTGAATTTCTACTTGCTAAAACTGAGGATGTATCCCAAGAAATACAACAAGAGGAAGATAATTATATTGTTGGTCTAGAGTGGGGAGAGGTAAATGGTGCAGATGTTGTATCAACTTCGCTTGGATATTTAGACTGGTATGAGTATGTCGATATGGATGGAAATACAGCAGCAACTACCATTGCAGTAGATATTGCAGCTGGTTTAGGAATGGTATGCGTTACAGCAGCGGGTAATTCAGGTGATGATAATTGGTATTATATAATAAGCCCTGCAGACGCAGACTCAGTTATATCTGTTGGTGCAGTTTCAGAGGATAATCAAATAGCAGCATTCAGTTCTCATGGGCCATCTTATGATGGTAGAATAAAGCCTGAAGTTTGTGCCAGGGGTTTATATACTTGGTGTATTAGTGCAAGTAGCACGGTTAATTACACTAGGAAAAGTGGTACATCTCTTGCATGCCCATTAGTTGGAGGGGCTGCCGCATTAATAATTCAAGCGCAACCTAATTGGACTGCAATGGAGGTTAGAGAATCAATAATTATGACAGCTTCTATGTCAAGTAATCCAAATAATAGCTATGGCTATGGCATTATGAATGCAGGTAATGCTAAGGAATATTATCCAATTGTTTCAATAGATGATAAAGAAATCAATTCACATGCAATCAATATATTATCTTCTTATCCAAATCCATTTAATTCGTCTATAAGCATAGCGATATCAATAGATGAAATATATCACCTAGATATTGATGTACTATCATTGGATGGAAAAGTTGTTTCAAATATATATAATAAAATTCCTGATAGCAGAAAAATTGATTTTAAATGGAACCCAGAGATTTTACCTAGTGGGATCTATTTTCTAAGAGCAAGTTACAAAGGAAATAAAGAATATAGAAAAGTAACATATATTAAATAATTTTTTGTAAAAAATCTATCTCTTGCATTCACTCTTTATTTCATAGAAATTAGGTCTCGCCCAAAATTTGTCTTGATGATATTCTTAACTAAAATTATTACAATTATAACTTTTTTCTCTTTCTCATATGGAATTGAGGGATTTAAAGATAGTGCTCCATCTGAATCGTTGCCTTTAGAGTTATTTGTGCATGATGGTCAAGGATCCATTCTTTTATCTTGGACATATCCAGAAATTGAAATAAATAAAATTAATCTTTTTATGAAAAAATTTGATGAAAAAGATTTCAATTATCTAGCCTCGATTAATTCCAATCAAACCAAATACTTAGATATCAATTGTGATGAAGGTGCTAGGTATTTTTATAAAATGGAGCTTGAAGATATTAATGGGGTTCGATATTCCACGGATATCGAGATGCCTCCATTTGGTAATTGTTTGAATGAGAATAAGGAAATAGAATTCACAAATAATATTCACTCTGTAAATGATTTGATTTTTAACCATATAGGAAAAAAATTAAAGGAAATTAATCGGAATAATGATCTACTTCTTGTTCTCCGGTTGTTGCAACAAACTAATCCTCAATCTAAAAATAATTGGATTGAGCGATTTCCATTAAAAATACTAAATGAGATTAAACCACACATACCAGTATTCGATGATATTATTAACGACCCAAACTTTGCGGAAAATATTCTTAATTATGGGGGTAAATATCGAAACCATTTATATCTTAATCCAGAATCTTGGATTATAAAGGTCAATGAAAGTGTAGTAAAAATACGGAATGATTGGGAAATACTTTATAATCAATATAGTTTAGCAACTGATGAGTTTGATATAATTTCTCCTTTAAGAGTTCTAAGCTCAGAGTATTCTCATGACGAACACTTTTTACTAAGGTTATATTTATTCCATGTTGATAAGTTAGAAAATAGTGACGTATATATTTTGTCAGGAAAAGAATATATTGATCTCAATCAATATAAGAAAAAAGGTCTTGATTGTGTTAATATAAAAGTTCCATCATATTGGGATTATATAGACTTAATGATTGATGATAAATTGATTCAACGTGCTCCTTTATTTATTGATAAATCTATTACATATACTTTGGAAGGTGATATGATCCCTAGAAATGAATACATATCTGAAAATAATGAATTGGGAGAAATTTATATTGGAAGTGACAAATCATCTTTTTGGTTTAATGAAATTGTTTGGGATCCATCAGAATATAAATTTATGGTTGAGCTATCAGGTATTCCTAGTATAGGAAATAAGTATACTATCTATTATAATGATTTTTTACTATGGGATGTCAATTATAATTCAAACTTTGAGAATACTTTTTTTGATTCATCTTTTACTTTACCTAAGGATATTGATTTACCAATAACTGTTTCACTAAGTAAGATTGATGATAAACAAACAACGGTATTAGAATACATACTTTTAGATACCACAGATTTTGCAATAAGTCGAGTTCCAGATGGAAATAAATGGATAAAATCTGAATTATATACTTTAGGTAGAGCTAATCAAATAACTGGCAATCCTTACAGAAATAATATAGTGCCAGATATATTTTTTCTATACCAGAATTATCCAAATCCTTTTAATGGTTCAACAAAAATATCTTTTAATCTTTTAGAGGATGCAGTTGTTAGTCTCTATATTACTGATGCAAAGGGAAGAGTGCATGATAAATTGCTTGATAATCAATATACTAACGTAGGGAATTACAATTATGTATGGGATGGTGAAGATCGAGCAACAGGTATTTATTTTATAACACTTCAAGCAACTATCAATGAAGCTCCATCGGCA
>CAZPIF010000212.1:0-3372 GCA_964586565.1 uncultured bacterium | reverse complement strand
AAACCAATGTCTCTATAGTATGAGTAAAGTGTGTCTGCTACAGTTTTAACATTATGATTTTTTTCAACCCATTCTTTTCCTCTATCACCAAGCTCAGTGATTTTCTCTCTATTTTCTATCAGGTCTCGCAAAGTTTTTTCCAGATTTTTTTCTTCAATATGTAGAAAAGGGTGATCGGATATAAATTCATTATATCTATCATTCATCTCAGTGAGTGTACAGATACCCATAGACAGTGATTCTATAGAGTTCATACCATATCCCCAGCCTCCCTTATTACCAATCTGATCAATAAAGATATCCGAGTTAGCTTTGTATTTCATAGCAACTTCGTGAGGAAGACCCTCTATAAGATCAAATTTGATTTTTCCTTCGTTATGTAATTTTTTACATACCTTAATTATGTGCTGGGATCCTTTATAGTAACGATTTGTTGGAGCATGAGATAATTGCAACTTTTTATTTAGGGTAGTCTTCTGAAAGTAGTCAGAAGTCGAGAATGGAAGAAATATGTATTTTATATTCGGGTGTTTATCTAAGAGGTCTAATTCATTTGTGAGATTGATGTCAGAGACTTTATCGATAAAAGGCATAACTCCTCTGGTTCTGAGGTCTTCTCCATGATAGTGGCATATAATTTTTTTACCTCTTTCTTTAAGTTCTTTGACAAAAAATTCGTTTTTTAAGAAATCCATACCACTCTCAAAATGAACAATATCAAAATTGTATAGATCAAAATCATTGATAGCTTTTTTGACCATTGGCTTCCAAAGCCAATCCTTAAACTTTAGAAAAGTATGATCAAATATTCCTTCAGTTGACCACTTAGGTGGGTAGCCTTTTTTTTCTTTAAAATATCCTTCTTCTCCACGATAAAATTTGTATATATAATTTCTAAGCGATGACATCCAAGGATATGTAAAATTAAATGGAAGGTCTAGGCAAATGTCATCCTCAAAGTTTTTTGGTGATTTAAAAAAGGTTAATGTTCTGCACTCATTTCCTCTTCGCTCATGTTCTTTTTTCCAAAGATTTAGAGTTCCTACTGTATTCTCAGGTGATATGTATAAGATCCTCATAATAAAGGTAGCAGAAAATATTGATGTTTATTTTCAATATCCATATCGATAATCATAGGAATACTTATAATGAAAAACTTTAGCAATGAAGGTTTTTATTTTTTTGCGGAGAGAGAGGGATTCGAACCCCCGGTACCCAAAGGGTACACTGCATTTCGAGTGCAGCGCATTCAACCAGACTCTGCCATCTCTCCAAATTATTTATTAAATTTTAGCAAAGGAAATTATCATAGCACTTACAGAATCACAACGAGCAGAACTTGATGAGTATCTAGAGACAATACTAGATCTTTATTCAAAAGATGAGTATGAAGATTTAGTTGAAGATATAGTATATCATTATTGTAAAAGAAAATTTGACATTGATCGTGAAGAATCAGTTAAACTATTTTATGATATAGTTGAGGAAATGGGAATATGATTGTTGGAGCGGTGTTTCCTATTAGTTCAATTGCAATTAAATTCTTTTTGTTTTTTCAGTATTTTAAAAATATTAACATTAATAATTATTTATGAAAAATAAATTTCAATTTGTACTACTAGTTATTCTAACTACTCCTGTTCTTGCTTCTACAGATGTCGGATCAAGCTGGTTTGAGAAGCTTATAGGTATTCTAGTGTCAAGCGCTTTGATATTTTCAGTAATAAAAGGCTATCTGACTGTAAATAAGATTTGGAAAAGAAAGAAGAATGAAGAAGTGGCAAATAGTATTTCTATTGTAGCTGCGATGTTAGGGTTTGCTGTAGGTTTCCCATTTCTTTTAAATAGTCTCATTATCACACAGGACTATTTTTCAGCAGCTAAGAGTGTTATAGCACTTTTTTTAGCCACGGTTTTTACTCTCATTGGAACCGGATATTTTGTAGATAAAAATAGAGGGGTTGGCTTTTTCAAGCTCCTGGGGCTCGCTCTGAAGCTAGAGGGAAAAGAGTCTGGTGATTTAATTACTGATATGATAAGACCGAAAGGAGCCAGAAAGATTATAGACATTCTACACAAATTGGCTGCAATAGATGATGATATTGCCCAAGAGGAGATAGACCTCATTAATCAGTTTGCAGAAAAATGGGGAATTGATATACCAGAACTTCAGCCGGGTAAGGTGGAAAATGTCACGAGCCTTGTGGAATTAAAATCACTTGTTCAATCATATCTAGATGAGGGCCCAGACACAGAGGTAGCAGAGGGACTTGTTGATCTTATGAATCTAATGGCAGAGGCTGATGATGAAGTAACAAAAGAAGAGGAAATGGCTGTCGCAGAGTTTACTGGTATGATAGCTTATTATGTGAGCTCTGAAAAAGGCGGAGATATAGAAATGTTTGAGGTTAGCATTGTTCCCCAGGGTGATGAACAGATGAATTCTGTGCGTGAATTGTTGCCAGATTTAGATATTGTTGAAAGTAGGGGTGGCAGAGTTTTTAAGGTTGGTAAATATTTTTCTGAAGACTATGCTGAGGCGGTCTGTAGCAAGTATATCTCTCTTGGACTTTACTCAAATACTACAAAAGTTGTAGTAGATCTTGAAAAGGATAATATTTAAGAAATTGTTATCGCTAGAGGTCTTTTAAATCCTTAAGCAGTTGCTGCAACATGTCTTTTGCATCACCAAATACCATAATCGAATTATCATATCCAAATAATTCATTTTGAATTCCTGCAAATCCTGTGTTCATTGTCCTCTTATTGATTATGACAGTCCTGGATTTATCGACATCAAGGATTGGCATCCCAAATATAGGTGATGAAGTATCGTGCCTGGCTGCAGGATTCACAACATCATTTGCACCCAGAACAAGGGTAACATCACAATCTTCAAACTCTGGATTAATTTCATCAAGGTCCTTCAATTGCTCGTAATCGATATTAGCTTCTGCCAGAAGTACATTCATATGTCCAGGCATTCTGCCAGCAACTGGGTGAATAGCATACAATACTTTTTTTCCGCTTTTTTCAAGGAATTCTGCGACCTCTCTAACTGCGTGTTGTGCTTGAGCAACAGCTAAACCATACCCAGGAACAACAATAACTTTATCAGCGGCATCAAATATCATTGCCGCTTCTTCAGTTGAATAACTTTTTATATTTACCTGTTTTTGGCTACCATCTGAATCTGTACCTGGATCTTGTTCTAGTCCCATTGCACCAAATATCACATTAGTTAGTGAACGATTCATTCCCTTGCACATTATACTTGTGAGTATAATACCTGAGGCACCAACAAGGGCACCTGCTATAATAAGGCCATTGTTCATAAGTACAAAACCAGTGGCCGCAGCTGCGATACCTGAA
>CAZPIF010000211.1:0-3397 GCA_964586565.1 uncultured bacterium | reverse complement strand
CATATTTTTGCCAAAATCTTATTGACTCTGCCCACTCTTCAGATGAATAGTGCCCTTTTGTACCACCAAATAAATTTAATTGATTCCTCATCATTGTAATTGGACCGATGGGTAGTTTATCTAAACCTTCAGGAATTGCATTTATGCTAACAAGTTCCCATTCTGCATTAGAAGAATTCTCATTATTTTCAATTAAAACATCGTGATGGTAAACAATCAGCTCAACCTTACCAGTTTTATCTGGTGTACCTTTTTTCGCCCTCGTTTGTATATAAAGTTCTTCCTGTGACCTCCTTCTGACTAACCTTGAGACCAAAGGAATAGATTCATTTAATTTGACAAAAGGACAAACAAAATCTGATTTAAGCGATTCATCTACATCTACAATGCGAACACCTTTTCTATACCCCTGTGAAAATAAATCATTCAACATTTGCTCTTCAGCATGCCTCGCTATTTCCCTAAAACTTAAAGATTTAGCGTAAGTTTTTCCTGACCCTTTGACCTGACGTCTCACAAATTCATTTATTGAAACATTCATATGTATAAATCTCTTATTATTATTTATATAATTTAATGATATTATATTTATGTTCTTCCATTGCGATTGTAGTTACTCATACAATAATTTTAATAATGGAATTTCCGGTTTGGGTTTTATTTGAAAATGAATGGTGGACAACCAGCCTCTTTTGTATAGTAATACTAGCTTCCATTTGTATAGCGGAAGTCCTAATTAAAAATAATCATATATCTTTTTATTCATCTAGAAATATTATACATATGTTAGTTGGAGTATATATTTCTGCATCACCACTGTTATTTAAATCTAATTTTTATCCAATTGTACTTGCCTCAATATTTATATTTTTTAATTACTTATCATTTAAATATAAGATATTTAAAAGTATGCTATCACCACATAGAATCACCTATGGAACGATATATTTTCCCATTGCATATATAATAATGGTGGTTGGATTTTGGAACTACCCTGAATATTTAATGATCAGCCTATTGGTCTTATCATTCTCTGATCCATTAGCATCTCAAGTTGGAAATTCAATTAAATCACCAATATACTTTAAAATTTGGGATGATAAAAAATCAACACAAGGGACAATTACATTTTTTATAAGTACATTTTTCCTTGTGTTTATTTCTAGTTATATATTCTTCAATTACTCAATCTACTTAATAACCGTTTTTGCTATTTTTGTATCAATAGGAGGAACGATAGCAGAGATAACAAGCACTAGAGGTACGGATAATCTATCTGTACCAATTTTATGTATTTTATTTATGATTGGTTTTTTTGAGATAGTTACAGATCCGCAGAATATCACATTTTATTCATTATCATTTGACAAAATAATTACAATAATTCTAATTGTTTTCATTTTTTTAATATCAAAATATCTCAAGGCATTAACATACAGTGGATTATTCGGTGCAATAGTAATGGGTATTCTGGTTACACTTTTTGGTTCATTACAATATCTTATTCCCTTATCTGTATTCTTTATATTCAGCTCATTTTTGAGTAAAATATTAAAATCATCATTCTATAAAATAAAAGGCTCCCAAAGAGATATAATACAAGTTTATGCAAATGGAGGCGTAGCACTTATTCTTTGTTTAGTAAACTACTTCACCCCTAATCCTTTGATTTTATTACTCTTTCTTGCATCTGTATCATCGGCAATGTCTGATACATGGGGAACCGAGTTTGGGAAATTATCTAAATCAAGACCAGTGTCAATACTAACGTTTAAATCTATAGAACACGGCCTTTCAGGTGGCATTACTCGTATTGGGACTATTGGTTCATTACTTGGCAGTTGCGTACTTGGCTTTACTATCTGGATAATAACACCGATTCCAAGCTATTTGATTTATGGAATTATTTTATCAGGTTTTGCAGGATCAATTTTTGATTCAATTATTGGAGCATCATATCAGGGAAAATACCAAACTAATTCTGGTGAAATAATTGAAGAAAATCTTGAGAATACCACTATAGTATCTGGAAAAAAATGGATTACAAACAATTTAGTCAATTTGTTAAATACAATTGTAGGTCCTGTTTTTATGAGCGCATATGTATATATAATACCTCTACTTTAAAAATAGATCATTATACATATGCTCATTTTGTACTGATCAATATTTAATGTCGTTTTGGTAAATAATCTGTACAACGATAATTGTCTTTTTAATAAAAAACAATTATAATTTTTATTACATTAAATTACTTTATAAACCAATAAACCAACCATAACGATCAGAGACACAAAAATAAGGGAGACACCCATATTCCCTTTTTTTATTTCTTCCCATTCGTCAATATCAGTGGATAACATATCAAAGACTTTTAAAGCAATTCCTATACCAAAAGCAAAGCCAACTGCGGCAGTAATTGACCAACCAACAGCTCGAAGGTATTGAGTTAATAGTCCCATTAATGAATTAGGATCTTGAAGCATAGTTTCTCCTTAGAATATTTCCATTTTTTTCATTATTTCCTGCATAAAATCAGATGAGTCCATACGTCCATCAGCTAATGAAATAGCCATCTCTGAACTACAATCAGCAACAAATGTATTGAATTCACCTTTTGAAACTGGAACTAATACACTAACACTGACAGTGACTGGTAAGTATGCATTAGATAAGCCCATTTGCTTTTGGTGCGCAATAGCTTGACCAGCAGATGCGAAACCAACTAACATATACATTTCGAAATTATTTCGACCACTTTCCATAGTAATCCCCACTTCTTCTTCATCAAGCAACATTTGTGAGGATTCAAGTGGGATGCGGTATGATTTGCATACATCTTTTACCTTTTTCTTAAATGCATAGTTAGCCAAAAGGTTATCTGCAGTAAAAATAAAAGAAAACAGCAGTATCAATATTGTTTTGTTAGATCTCATAGTTCTTTAAAAAATAATGCTCCTTATTTTACACCATTGGTATTCGAGTAATCAAGCGCTAAATATCGGCTTACCATTTTTTAAGATATTTTGAATAGGTTGATTTAATACCAAATATGGTATTTCTTCAATCTTTTTAATATTCCATATTATAATATCAGCTTTTTTTCCGCACTCTATTGAACCAATGCTATCTTCTAACAAAAGGGAACATGCAGCCGTATAGGTTGAAGCTTTCAAAGCATCTAGAATATCCATCTTCATGTAAATACACGCAAGTGAGATTATAAAAGGCATAGATTGAATATTGCAACTTCCAGGATTATAATCAGTCGCAAGAGCAATATCAATTCCTGCATCTTTTAATTTTCTATAAGGTGCATATTTTGTTTTACCAAGGAAAAATGTTGTTCCAGGTAATAATGTTGCTATAACATCATTGTTAGAAAGAGAAGAAATAC
>CAZPIF010000210.1:0-3434 GCA_964586565.1 uncultured bacterium | reverse complement strand
ATCTTTAATGATGCTCAAAAAATTGGTGATTATTCTATTTTAGTCAAAAAAGTAGGTGCATCTGACATTGACTCCTTAAAGGCAATGGGAGATAAAATTTTTAACAAACTACATAATGGTGTGGCTGTTTTATTATCAGAGGGTGAGGAAAAACCTCTTGCCGTGATTGTTGTATCAAAAAATTTAAATCAGGAAGGCATACTAGCTGGCTCAATTGCCAAAGATGTAGGTGGTATTATGGGCGGAGGTGGCGGAGGTAAACCTCATTTAGCTACCGCTGGAGGTAAAGAAAATGCTCAACTAGATGATGTGGTAACCAAAATAAAAAATCTATTAATCAAAATATTGGATAAGTAAATGCAATACAATCAAGTTGATAAAGATTACTTTTTATATATAGAAAAAAATGAAAAAGTAATGGACACTATCACAAGGTTTTGTCAAGAAAATAGTATAGAAAATGCTAAGATATCTGGAATTGGTGCTGTGAAAGATACCGAGATAGGTGCTTATGATACAGTAGCAAAAAAATATATCAGAAAACAATTTCCGGATGTTTTAGAATTAGTAAGTTTTGAGGGCAATGTGACTCTCAAAGAAGGTTCTCCATTTGCCCATGCGCATGTGGTTCTTTCAGATCATGATATGAAAACACTAGGCGGCCATTTGTTTGAAACAACTGTTGCAGCTGTGGGCGAGTTTTTTCTAAGAAAATTTGAAAATAATGCATTTAGAAAGATGAATGATGATGTTGGACTTCCATGTATATGTTTGGGAAAAAGTTTCTAAAAAATGAAAAAAATCATATCAACAAACAAGGCCCCTCAAGCGATTGGAACATATAGTCAGGGAATTATACTGAACGATCTTTTATTTACTAGTGGACAGATAGGTATAGACCCAAATACAGGAAATATAGTTGGTGGGGGAATTGATAAAGAAGTTACTCAGGTACTAAAAAATATTGAGAACCTTTTGATTGCTGGAGGTGTGGATAAGTCTTCTGTCATAAAATTGACAGTTTTTTTAAAAGATCTAAATGATTTTTCGATCATAAATGAAAAATTTGAGCAATTTTTTAAGGGTTATACATATCCTGCTCGATCAACGGTTGAGGTATCAAGATTACCAATGGATGCTCTTGTAGAAATTGAATGTATTGCATTAACGAGTTGAACAATAAATGATAGTTCGATTCTTTCTAGTTTCTTTGTTTTTTTTTATAATGTTGAAAGCTGAGGATACTACAGCAGTAAGAAATAAAAATCCTAAAAAAGCATTTATTTTTTCGCTTGTACCAGGGATGGGTCAGGCATATAATGGCAGATGGATAAAATCAGCACTAGTTATTGGACTGGAAATATCCTCTTATCTATCATGGAAAGAAAATCTTTATCGGTATAATCAATATGATAATAATAATTTCCCACTCAGAAAGTATAGATATCTTGAGAAAAGAAATAAATATGCCTGGTGGATGGGAATTATTTATATCTATTCCATGATTGACGCTGTTGTTGATTCACATCTACATTCGTTCGATGATCTAATGGATAGCCCGATAAAGAATATAAAAAACAATGGGGATAAAAATGGAAAATAGAGAACAATGGGGATCTAAATTAGGATTTATCTTAGCTGCCTCCGGATCAGCTGTAGGTCTAGGTAATATTTGGAAATATCCTCACATGGCAGGTGAAAATGGCGGTGCTGCTTTTACAGTTATTTACCTAGTTTGTATTCTTTTAGTTGGGCTACCAATTGTAATAGCAGAATTTGTTATCGGGCGAAAAACACAGCTCAGTCCGGTTGGGGCATTTGAAACTTTATCTCCAAATTCAAATTGGAAGTTTGTGGGAGTGCTTGGAGTAGCTTCTGCATTTGTAATACTATCATTCTATGGAGTGGTTGGTGGGTGGACTCTGCGCTATACACTTCTATCTATTGCAGGAGGCTTTGAAAATCTATCGGGTAATCCTGAACTCGCTGGAGAGCATTTTACCTCCTTTATCTCAAACTCAATTAATCCTGTTTTTTGGCAAATGATTTTTATGGGTTGTACAATGATGGTTATTCTTCAGGGAGTAAAAGGCGGTATTGAAAAATGGGCAAAAATTATGATGCCAGCCATACTGATTATACTTGTGATTTTAATGGTTAGAGGCTTAACGCTTCCCAATGGTATTCAAGCTCTAGATTTTTTATTTAAACCTAAATTTTCAGATTTAAATGCCTCAAGTATTGTTCTAGCACTAGGTCATGCATTTTTCACTCTTAGCCTTGGCATGGGAACTATGATAACATATGGTAGCTATCTTAAGAATGACCAAAATCTTCTATCCTCATCATTATGGGTGATCCTTTTGGATACTACTATTGCAATGATGGCCGGAGTCGCTATTTTTGCAACAGTTTTTGCGATGGGTGGTGACCCCGGAGCAGGCCCTGGGTTGATTTTTGTTGCTCTTCCTACTATTTTCCCACAAATTGCTGGCGGCACCATATGGGGAACCTTATTCTTTTTTCTTCTTTTTATGGCTGCACTCACCTCGGCAATATCAATATTAGAGGTTATAACTGCATATTTTATTGACCAAAAAGGATGGGCCCGTACAAAGGCCACTCTTATTTTTGGTTCTCTAGTTACCCTAGTGGGAATTTTTTGTTCTATGTCTTATGGTGGATTTGATGATTTTACTACAATTCTCAATATCTCATTTTTTGATTTTCTTGACTATTTGTCCTCAAAATATATGCTGCCAATTGGAGGGCTATTTACAGCACTATTTATTTTAAAAAAATGGGGAATAACAGACTTTATTTCTGAGCTTAATGTGGGCATGGATAAGAAAATTTTAAATCCACTAGTAGTTAAAAGTCTTTTTATGATAGCAGCAATTGTTACTGGGTTTATTTTGTTGAATGAGATTATTGCCAAACTGACTGGCAGTTCTATTGTAGGCTAAAATAATGATCCTAGAAAAATTAGTACCTATCGATTCTCCAAATCATAAGAAATATCAAAATCTTTTTCAATTAATTGGAACACAGCTTGATAGGCAGGGTTGGATTCATCTATTTACAATTTGGACCTTAACAGTATCAGGTATAGTAGTTACAATGGATGCTACTAATAGATTTGTTTATTGGATGTGGGATGGATGGACCATAGGATTAATAAAACTAGCAATAGCATCTTTTATTTTCTTTCGTATTTTAAAACCGGAAAATCTTTGGAAATTAGGTCATGTCCTTTTAAATACAAGAGAGATAATGAATCATTTACTAACAGGATTTGGTTTTATCTTATTTGGATGGATCGACCCCGTTATATTTGAGCAAACAAATGACTCATACTCTAATGAGATATCTTCATCAGCCTCATCATTTAATGGAGCTATTAGTTTGATTGGAGTCTTACCCTATTTAATTGC
>CAZPIF010000209.1:0-3442 GCA_964586565.1 uncultured bacterium | reverse complement strand
AATGATTTAAGAAATTTTATGGTCGATAATTTTGGCTTCGGTGATTTCGTTTTTAGGCTTCCTAACCTCGAAGAAGTAGACAGAGCAACAAATGTTGAGGAGTTTATTGAACGTATAGCATCTATACCAGATGATTCTCTATTGTATCATGCAAGCAGTCACCATTTGTCTAATTGGCTTGCTGCAAGAACAGAGTTTGGTCTTGCTTCTAAATTAAGGCCTGTCTTAGCTAGTGATTTTAAATCCAGCAATGCTCTTAGATCATATCTACTAAAACGACTTAACTCTGAACGTGAAAAAAGTGAGAAACATGTACTAAACTATACATCATCAAGATTTAATAGAAAAACATCTGACTTTTTTATGCTTTGTGGAGGGTCGCTTGGAGGAAAAGCACGCGGTCTTGGATTTGCTAGATCAATGATAAAAAACTCTAGAATCCAGAAAAAATATAAGAAAGTTGATATACGAGTACCAGAATGTGCAGTCATTGGCACAGATGAATTTGATCGATTTATGAAAGATAACAATCTATGGGAAATTGCACTTAAAAACCCAGATTATAGTAAAGTAGAAAAAAAATTCATTAAATCGCAACTATCCATAGATCTAATATTAAGATTAGAATCATTCATAGAAGAAACCAAATATCCAATTGCAGTGCGTTCATCTAGCCTTCTTGAGGATTCGCAATATCAACCTCTAGCAGGTACATATGAAACATACATGTTGCCTAATAATTCAAGATCAAATAAGAAAAGACTGCGAGAACTTTCCATTGCAATAAAAAGAGTTTACGCTTCAACCTTCAAAGGCGAAGCAAAAACATTACTTGATAATACTGCTCACAGAATTGAAGAAGAGAAAATGGCTATTTTAATTCAGGAACTGGTAGGACAACCTTATGGTAGAAAAAGATATTACCCTACATTCAGTGGAGTCCTGCAGAGTGTTAACTATTACCCAGTGTCTTATATGAAGCGCAACGAGGGTGTTGCCTATCTTGCATTAGGATTTGGTAGAACAATTGTAGATGGTGAAAAATGTTTACGAATTTCACCAAAATATCCGACAATCCTACCTCAATTTTATTCGATTAAGGCTACACTACAGAGCACACAAAATGAATTTTATGGTTTACCTCTCAAAATAAAAGATCAGTCAAAAGATGATCTTCAATCTTTTTCATTGAAAAATGCTGAGGAAGATGGCTCACTTAATTGGGTTGGAAGCGTTGTTGCTCATGATGATAATACCCTAAGGGATACATTATCGACAAAAGGAACACGAATAGTTTCTTTTGCACCTGTCCTAAAATGGGAGACTTTACCTTTTTCAAACATAGCAAAGGATATTTTAAGAATAGGAAAAAAATCTCTTGGGTGCCCAGTTGAAATTGAGTTTGCTGTGAATTTATTTGATGATCAAAATCCAGAATTCTGTTTATTACAGATAAAACCTATGGTATTAACGGGTCTTAATAGAAATACAGAAGAAAAAGGAGGAATATCAAAAGAAATATTTTGCAGGAGCAAAGTAACATTGGGAGATGGAAACATAACAAATATAAGAGATTTAATTATAATTCGAGGTGATTCGTTCGATACAAGTAAAACAACTGAAATTGCGGAAGAAGTAGCTTCTATTAATAATAGATTTAAAAACAAGAATCAATATATGATAATGGGTCCTGGAAGATGGGGTTCTTCAGATCCATGGCTAGGAATACCCGTTACATGGTCGCAAATTTCGCATGCTAAAGCAATTATAGAAGTTGGCATGAAAGATCTACCTATAGATCCTTCCTTTGGTAGCCATTTTTTCCAAAATATTACAAGCTTAAGTGTTGCATATATCACAATTGATCCGAAAAACAAATATGACAAGCTCAATACTGAATGGATACCAGAGGAAAATAAAGTACAATCAGGAAAGTATATTGACTGGTATAAATTCAATAAACCATTGGATATAGTTTTAGATG
Organism: uncultured bacterium; assembly: GCA_964586565.1. Classification (GTDB taxonomy): domain Bacteria; phylum Fidelibacterota; class Marinisomatia; order Marinisomatales; family UBA1611; genus NZWG01. The sequence continues at coordinate 1,458 of CAZPIF010000209.1, read as the reverse complement.
GGACTACGGGTAGAGGGATGATTTGTAAGCCACAAAAAAGAGTGCTTAACGTAATGGATGAGGAGGAGTCTAGCGGAATATAATAATATTTAGTCTACACCACCCCCTGATCAATCATAGAATCAGCTACTTTTATAAATCCTGCAATATTTGCACCTTTTACATAATTTATTGAAGTTCCTTCTTCACCATACTTTACACAAGAATCATGAATATTCGTCATTATGTTTTTTAATTTTCCATCAACTTCATTTCTATCCCAATTGAGACGCATACTATTTTGACTCATTTCTAGACCACTGGTTGCTACCCCGCCAGCATTAGAAGCTTTACCAGGTCCAAATAACACATCACTTTTTTGAAAAGAATTTATTGCATCTGGATCAGAAGGCATATTAGCACCCTCGGATACCACTCTACATCCATTTGATATCAATTGTTTTGCATCCTCTCCATTAATTTCATTCTGAGTGGCACAAGGTAGGGCAATATCACATTTAATACCCCAAGGTCTTTTTCCATCATAATATTTAACTTTAAATTGGTCAGCATAGTCTTTAATTCGCCCCCTACGATTATTTTTTAGATCCATAATCCAATTTAATTTTTCAGAATCAATACCGTTATCATCATAAATTGTACCAGATGAATCAGACAAAGTCACAACCTTTGCACCAAGATCAGTTGCTTTTTCTGTAGCATACTGTGCAACATTACCTGATCCAGAAATAGATACTACTTTACCATTTAATCCATCACCTACTCTTTTGAGCATTTCTTCAGCAAAATATACACAGCCATATCCAGTTGCTTCAGGCCTTATCAAGGATCCTCCCCAATTAAGTCCTTTGCCAGTTAATACACCGGTAAATTCATTTTTTATTCTTTTGTACTGACCAAACAGGAATCCAATTTCTCTTCCACCTACGCCAATGTCACCTGCAGGTATATCTGTGTTATGTCCAATGTGTCTGAATAACTCTGTCATAAAACTTTGACAAAAGCTCATTACTTCATTATCTGATTTACCTTTTGGATCAAAATCTGATCCACCTTTTCCACCACCCATTGGGAGTGTAGTGAGGCTATTTTTGAATACTTGCTCAAAACCTAAAAATTTTAATATCGAAAGATTCACTGAGGGATGAAATCTTAAGCCTCCTTTGTAAGGTCCAATAGCGGAATTAAACTCAACTCGAAAACCCCTGTTAACTTCTACTTCACCACGATCATTTCTCCATGGTACTCTAAACTGAAGGACTCTCTCAGGTTCGATTATTCTATCGAGAATTTTAGCATGTAAATAGTGTGGATGCTCTTGAATATAATCCCATAATGACTCTACAACCTCATGGACAGCTTGATAAAATTCTGGTTCGCCAGAATTTCTCAATTTCACTCTATCCATAAACTGATTAATATTTGAATACATTTTACCCCTCACATAATAGATTGTAA
>CAZPIF010000208.1:0-3453 GCA_964586565.1 uncultured bacterium | reverse complement strand
AAAAATGAAAAAATAAGCATGCCTATAATTGAGGCTAAGAATGGTAAGATTTCTGAAGCTAGAATTCCAATAATAATCAATAATAGAAGTCTATAAATTTTTTGAATAGGGTCCATTAATGATCTGTTTTTAATAATTCTTCATTAGTTTTACGAAGTCTTTCCCCTAACACTCTTGATAAATTGAGCAATATTTTATTCCCTAATTCAGGATCTCTTTTCATAAGTGTGAGGAGATCTGTTCTAAAGAATCCTATTAGTTTGGCAGGGGTAGTTGCGATGGCAGAAGCAGATCTAGGTTCTTCATCTAGTAAAGCAAGTTCTCCAAAAAAATCACCATCTATAAGTGAGGCAAAAACAGTTTCTGAATCATTATCAATTATTTTTACAGCCCCATGAATTATGACATACATTCCTTCAGCAGGGGCAAGTTTTTTAAATATATGTTCATCTATCTTATAGGTTCTTTCATGTGTTAAGCGAGCAACTTCAGATAATTCTTTTTCTGATAAATCCTCGAATATTGGGACATTTTTTAAAACCTTAACTATTGGATCATCAATTCCTGTATTGCGAAAATAATTTTTATATAATGCTTTCATTTTTTAGCTTTGTATAGAAAATGATGAAAATGAACTGGCAATAATTATTTCGATGATTGCAAAATAAACACAAGCTATAGATTTTTCCCATAATTTTGCATCATTTTTCCATAACCAGAACGTGAATAGAATTCCGTTATATAAGAATACCCATATTGATATTATACTAAAAGAAAAATGGAACTCATTTAGGTATAAAATGACTATAAATATTGCAAAACCTATAGATAGTAAGACAAATTCTGTTAGGTAGTGAACAATTAATGCTTTTTTATCATTATTCATTACAACTCACTTTGTATTTAACGTTATTTTAAAAAAATCCCCAATTTTCATCGGGGTATTTACATAAATTAATTTCTAATAGTTTAACTTAATGTAATTCACATTCACTCCACCAACTTTCTCCACACTCACATTCGTTTCCTAGGCGATCCCAACACTCCTTGTCAATATGCCATTCAATTATTTTACCATCAATTGTTTGGTAGTCATAAAAGTATTTTGTTGAAATGATTCCATTGTCATACCAATAGGTCCAAAGACTATCTTTTTGTCCATTTTTGTAATTACCCTTCAATCGAATCTGTCCATTTTCATACCAGTAGGTCCATTCTCCATCTCTCATTTCATTCTTGTAGGTGCCTATCATAGATCTTGAACCAATAAAATGAAATGTTTCTTCTTTAATTAATTCTAGGCCTTTATCTGAATCTTTGTGGTATGATATACTACTAATAGTACCATTATTATATGTTTCAACTATTCTGGATGTATCACTTCCATTTATTAATGGTAAAGCAATGGCTACGACAATTAGAATTTTTTTCATGAACTCAGTATATTTCTGACTGTAATCTACTAATGCATTCGCATTAAAAAAACCAACACATTGTAAACAGTTATTATGACCTTCTATGCTAATGTTCACGTTTACTTATGACTTAGTCATTATTAATATCAATAGTGAAACTATTACTTATTGCATTAATAACATTCTTATCAAAAAGAGGAATCTTGAAATTGCCATTCAAAAATAGATGGTTAAAAAAGAAAAGCGAGAGTGATAAATCAACATATTCTATTTAAAACAATATACTTAAGGAGCCCAATATGAATTCATATGTAAAAGGTCTAATGACTGGATTAGTATTATCCATATCATTAATTATGTTCATCGGCGCAAGCAACCAAAAATTCCAAGTTGGGAGGTATGATTATTATATAAGCGATGATGACATAACTAAAAAGCACTCTTCACGTATTTTTGATAGTGCTACTGGTATTGTTTATCATAAACTTTTTAATCCAGGAGGAGAACAGATTGATATCAAATGGGTCGATGGTGAAAGGATTGAGCGAAGACATTTTAGACCAGATATCTCAGTTTGGCGAACTGAATCATTTGATGAGTATCGATTAGCATATGAAAAAGAGAGAAATGAAAAAATCAAATAATTATTTTTTAATTAAGGTTTTAAGAGAATTAATGATTTAAAATGGTAGTAATATTATAATAACATGAACTCTTTCTTTAGTACTGTTAGTTACTACATAAGTGATTTGAAAAATATATTTATAGCTATTTTTTTCACTTTATCCTCTTATCATATTTATCCCCAAAAAATAGAGACGAGTGATCTTAGTAAAATTAAGCTAGGTGATGTAGTTGAGATTGAAAACAAAATACGTAAAGAAAAATTTAATAAAATACTCCCCAGGGTAATGCGAGATAATAGTATAGATATGTGGATTCATGTTATAAGACCATGGACAATTGACCCATTTTGTTTTGAGTTTGGTGCTGAAGAGGGTATTTTTATTTTTACTGATAAAGGTGATGAGAAGATAGAATGTGCAGCATTTTCTCATGATATTATAGACCCCACTGCGTACGATATAGTTGATAGAAAAGGGATGGCTCGGGAGTACATGTCTGGTACACCACTAGAAATGGATTTTAGATTTGTTGGTCTTAGAAGATTTGTTTCAGATAGAAATCCTCACAGCATTGGTATAAATTATATGGATGTACTGAATGTCGCTTCTAGTTCCGAGCAGGAACCCCTTACAGATGGGATATCTTATAAGGATTATAATTTAATTATGGATTCATTAGGCGATATTTATTCAAAGCGGGTTAAATCGGCAGAATATCTCATAATGGATTATTTGTCAGGCCGGGTTCAAGAAGAAATTGAGTTATATAAAAGATTTGGTATTATAGCTGCTGAAAACTTAGATAGAGAATTTGCTAAAGTGATACCCAATGTCACTAAGCTGAGTGATATTGAGGGAAATGTGTTTTTGAGATTACCTGATGGAACGGAGAGGCATGCATCAGATCCAGATCCGTATGTGATTAAGAGAGGTGATTTGTTTACTATATTACATGGTTCTGGTAATAATATTTTTCATTCAGATCTTGGGGGTAATGCTTATATATTAAAAGAAAATGAAAGTGAGCCACCTCATGAAATAAAAGAAATATGGGAACATGCTCTGGTAATCAGAAAGATACTTAAAAAAAATATTAAACATGGACTTTCTGCAGGTGAGACCTTAACCTTGCTTATTAATGAAATCAAAAAATCAGGTTATCACTATACTCCTGTAGATAGGTACGATAAAAATATAGACCCCTTATTAACTCAAGTACATCTTGATTGTCATGCTGTAGGTCGTAGTGGGTTGATTGGACCAAGAATTTCTCCATTGGGACCAGATTGGGTCAGAAATATGAGAATACCATTACTTCATACATTTACATTTGAGTATATGGTTCACATGCCCGTACAAAAATGGGGTAAAGGCAAACACTTATATTTAGCTTTTCATGATGGTGCCGTTGT
>CAZPIF010000207.1:0-3466 GCA_964586565.1 uncultured bacterium | reverse complement strand
TGCTTTGGCCGTAGGCTCTTGAGTCCATTAACGGCCTCTCTTCGCACACCCCAGAACGGGTCTGTCTCGGCCGCTTTAAGAAGTGCTGTTTCAACAACCCTTCTACCTTTTTTGTTTTTTAGAATATTCACTGCTGCTATACGATCAAGTACGTGAGGGGCTTTTTCAAGTTGCGTAATCCACTCAGAGATAGATTTATTGAAATTTACCTTACAGGGTATCCTCATGCCTTGGTTGAATACGACCATCTTTGGTCTCATATCAACAGGGAGCTCATAGGTAACATCTTTTTTATCTACCCATATAGTATGTACCTTATCATCAATTCCTATATTAATCGGCATTTTAAATAGATTCGTTTTTTTCAGATCCTGTTTCTGACCTATATCGATCTGGATAGTCCTTTTTCGCTGATTGTAAGACCATTTAACATCATACTCAGGAAATCCTGGCTCATAAAGCCACTGTCTGAAAAACCAGTCAAGATTTTTCCCGGTGACTTCCTCTATTGATTTTTTTAGGTCTGTGGTCTCAACATTTTTCAGCTTATTTATATTTGTATATTGCTGGATTGATCTCCAAAAGGCATCGTTCCCTAAATGATCTTGCATCATATTAAGTATGAGACTTCCTTTTGCATATATATGGGCATCAAAGAGATCAATAGGTGCATAATACTTATTCTGAATCGTAGGACGAAACCATCTTCTATTCGATCCATAATAGCCTAATATCTCACCATAGCGAATATATTCACCCTCATCGTAACCGAATTTATTTTCCCGATATTTTCTTGCAAGAAAAGTAGCAAACCCTTCATTCAACCAAATATTCTGCCAATTCCGTGTAGTCAGCATATCTCCGTACCACTGATGCGCTAGTTCATGAGCAACGAGCCCTACACTGCTCACATCAGGAGCCGCATATTCATCATGCATTGTCCTGTCAGTATTGTGCGTCAGAGTGATATTCTCCATCCCACCAAACATAAAATCATCCAAAATAATTTGATCATACTTCTCAAATGGATACTCAACACCTGTTACTTCATTAAAATATTTCATCATATCAGTCGTTAGGCCAAACGATCTCAAAGCCTCACTCTGATTTTCTTTATAGACCCAATAGTTTACGGGCATACCATTATACGAATCCTCGACCTTAACATAGTCGCCTACAACAAAAGATATAAGGTAAGAAACCATAGGAAAATGCTCATGCCAGTGCCATGTATGGGTTCCATCACCATTCTTCTTAACTGAAATAAGCTCCCCATTCGAGATTGCCTTGAATCGCTGATCTACAGTGAGTATTGTTTCGAATGTGGCACGATCATTGGGATAATCATAAAGAGGGACCCAGTGGTGGTTGTCATCTTCCTCTCCCTGCGTCCATGCCTGCCAGGGTTTGTCTGGGTAAACATCATCTGGCTTGATAAAATACGTTCCTATACGAGGAAGCGCTGTATAGTCCACTCTCACCTGTACTGTATCATCCCATGATATTGTTCTGTCCATTGTTATGTGCAACTTGTCGCCCGAGTGCACAAACCCAATATCCTTCCCACTAGTTCTTACACGTCTAATAGTCATATCCTCTGCATCAAGCTCAAATGATTGTAATTCAGAACTTAGAGGACTGAGGGTGTGAACTACATGGCCATATACCGAGCTAGACTCGATATCAACGGTCACATCAATCTTAATATGATGAATGTCAACCTCTCTGTCTCTTGTGCGGTTTGAAGGGGCATTATCATCTGCCGCAATAAGAAAAGATATAAGTGTAAAGAAGAAGAATTTCATTATCACCTCCGTTCTATACCAATGCTTAGGATACAAATGTAAATAAAATATTGAATATTTTCTTATAAAATAAAAGGGGCCCCATTTGGGACCCCTTTTAGTCTGTTTTTGGTCACTAAGACCCTATTTCATCAGCACCAATTTCTTTGTACTAACAAAGTCACCTGCTTGTATTTTGTATATATACATACCGGATGATAGTCCTGCACCCTGATCATTGGTTGCGTTCCAGAGTACTCTGTAACGACCAGGCTGATGAGAGCCTTGTGCGAGTGTTCTTACTTTCTGACCTGTAATATTATAGATCTCAAGTGTCACATCCGCAACCTCCGGTATATCGTATGTGATATTTGTCACCGGGTTGAATGGGTTTGGATAGTTATTGTGAAGAGCAAATACTCCAGGTAATGTACTTTCACCATCCACGGCTAATGCATCAACAAATGCTGATAGATCAACCATTATTTCAAAAGGACCATTTGTTGCCTCAGACTCACTCCAAGCATCGTATGCATAGACCGTCCACCACATGGATAGATGATGTACGCGATCATCGATAGCATGGTCTAATGCCTGATCATAGCGAAGCGTAAAAGTGTTGGCTGTGAGAGGTGCATAAACGCCCAACTCATCAAGAACAACTGTACCATTATCACCTGCGCTTGCGGTGTAGTACTCGACACCAACATCCATGTACATCGCACCCTCAGGAACTACAACATGAAGGTCTAGGTCGTGCCATCCATCATCGGTATCATCCGCTGCCATTTCTGCGTTCATTGCATCTGACATTAGAGATAAGCCAGGAGGAGTAACCAAAGCTGAGTTGGCATCATAGAAACGTACAAACATATACGCAGAGTTCATACTTCCTACAAAACTATCATCCCCATGAGAATGAGCCATGCCGTGTACCATTAACTCCTGACCAGCGAGTATACCCATAGCACTCAGGTCATGTCCACGATAGACAGTGGTATAGTTTGGATAAGTAGCTCCGTCTGCATGATTGGCCTCAATCGCAAGAGCGTGCATACCCTCAAGCGCTTGAAAGTCATCATCACTAGCCATTACCATGACATTAGTATGACCAGTTTGGAAAACCATCCAGCCTTCCATACCGCCTTCAAAACCACCATTCATTAATTGATTCAATGGTGCATCCAGCTCGCCCAACCAGGTCTCCGTCACATATCCTGTAGCATCCTCTTCTATTTCATATAGAGTTGATTCAAATGTATAAGCAATAGGCTCACCATCAGGATCCATTGACGGGTTCCAAGCAAAGTTCATATACTGCTCCTCAAGATTCGCGTCTGCTGCAAGAGCAACAGATGTACCACTTGCTGGAGCAAGCAATGTAAACGGACCAGGTTCACCATTGACAACATTCGCATGATACAGAGTATGATCTGTACCACCGCCAAAAGCATCTTGATCAGAGACATCGTAGTTACTTGTAAACATCAAATGATCTTCAAGCTCTCCAAGATCGGAAGGATCAAGGACTACATTAAAGTCCAATCTCTCATAGGCTCCTAGTGTCACCGGAAAAGTAAGTGGAAGACCGCCTTCAAGAGGTTCAACATGAAAATCATGACCATGTTCAAATTCCATTGATTCAATGACCAGATCTGATTCACCAGAGTTTTGAACAAATA
>CAZPIF010000206.1:0-3496 GCA_964586565.1 uncultured bacterium | reverse complement strand
GTTTCCCCCACTGCCCCCTCAAGACAGCGTGTCTACCAGTTCCACCACTTCGGCATACTGCTAATTATTGCTCATCAAGATTCAATACATTATCAGATTCTACTGGTACAGTTTCTGAAACCGGTAATTGAGGTCTATCCTCAGCCGCCTGCTGCACCAATGAATTAGAGCTGCTTTCAGGACCACTCAGGATACTAATTACCACTGCCAGTGCAAGAAATGATGTTGCAAGCCAAGTGGTAATTCGACTAAGAACATTCCCCGCATTTTGACCACCAAGCACAGAACTAGCAGCATTACCTCCAAAGGTCCCGGATAATCCACCACCTTGGCTGGCCTGCATTAAGATAACTGCAATTAATAGTAAACTAACTATTGTATGTAACACTATTAAAAAACCTGTCATTTTTGTTTCTCCTGATTTTTTTCAACAATATTAACTATTGATGTAAAAGAATTAGCATCTAAACTTGCACCTCCAATCAAAAAACCATCCACACCTGGGATAGAGATTAAATCCTCAGCATTATTTGAATTTACAGAACCACCGTACAATATGTGCATATCATTCGTTATATTGATATTTTGGTTAATTATTTCCTTAATAGTCTTATGAGCATTTTCGATCTGTGTAACATTTGCATTCACACCTGTACCAATAGCCCATACAGGCTCATAAGCAATTATAAAATCATCTAAATCCTCAACAGAAACAAAGGCATTAGTGAGTTGTTGAAATAATACTTTATCCGTCTGCCCTTTTTCTCTTTGATCTAGGGTTTCACCAACACATAAAATTGGTTTTAATCCACCTGCTAATATTGCTTTTAATTTGTTATTAATCCATTTATCAGATTCTTTAAAAATATGACGTCTTTCAGAATGACCAATAATAACATATTCTACACCACAATCTTTTAGCATTGGTATAGATATCTCACCAGTAAATGCACCTGACTCTTCCCAATGACAATTCTGAGCGGCAGTATATATAGGCGCACGGACGACTAATTGACTTAAACTAGTAAATGGTGGTGAAACAATTACTTTAACAGATCTAATATCTGAAAGAATATTTATTATATTACTAATGAATAAAGTACTGTTGCTGGGGGTTTTATTCATTTTCCAATTTCCAGCGACTATGGGTTTAATACTCATTTTTATCTCTCCAAAATGCTTAGCGCAGGAAGTATTTTCCCGCATAGTAATTCTAAAGATGCGCCCCCACCTGTTGATACATGCGTCATATCTTTAATTAATCCAAAATATTCTACAGCTGCTGCTGTATCACCACCACCAATAATAATACTGTTATCATTCTGTGCACAAATTGCTAAATACTTGGCGATCTCTTTTGTGCCATATTCAAATTCTTCTTTTTCAAATACTCCCATTGGACCATTCCATAGTATAGTTTCTGATTTATCTAAAATACGTTTAAATTTTTCAACCGATTTGGGACCAATATCTAAACCCATTAATTTATCACCTATATCTTCTATAAAAAAAGGACCCTCCTCTTCGATATTATCTAAAGATTGGGAGCACATAACATCCACAGGAAGTACAATTCTGACTCCCTCTGCCCTTGCCTTACTCATGATATTTTTCGCAGTATTGATCATTGCATCATCTACCAAAGATCCACCGACATTCTTGCCAAGTGCTTTTAGAAATGTAAAGGCCATTCCACCACCAATAATTATATTGTTAGCTATATTTAAAAAATTTTCAATTAATTTAAGTTTGGTTCCTATTTTTGCACCACCAAGAATAAGTGTCAATGGTTTATTTGGTTTTCGTATTAATTGAGTCAAATAATTTATTTCTTTATCCATCAGCCAACCAATTCCAGCATTTTTAAAATAAGGTACTACGCCAATATTTGAAGAATGGGAACGATGTGCTGTACCAAATGCATCATTAATAAATATTTGACCATGCCTTGAAAGCCTTGATGAAAATTCATAATCATTTGACTCTTCACCAGGATGAAACCTCAAATTTTCTAAGAGATGAATCTCACCAGCCTTTAAGCTGATAGATGTATCAATTGAGTCTGTTGATATACAATCGTCTGAAAACTTAATAGGCATTTCCAAAAGACTTGCAAGTTCTTCACCAACAGGAACTAAACTCAGATCGTCACATCTTTTACCATTAGGACGACCAAGATGAGACATTAATGTAATTGATGCACCAGAATCCAAGCATGTTTTTATAGTGGAAAGAGACGATTTTATCCTAAAGTTGTTTGTAACAACTTGGTTATTGATTGGCACATTAAAATCAGCTCGTATTAATATATTTTTATCTTTGAGATCGAATGATTTTAGCGTCTTTATCATAAAATAATTTGATTAAATATAGGTTTTAACATTTTTTATTAAGTAACTATGAGATATTGATATTTTATTATTAAAAATATGTTTTAAAAGTTATGGTAATATTAATTACACCCTTATACATTATAATTTGTAATTGTATATATATATAAAACTAAAACAATACTGAAAGGTAAAATTAAGTTTATTTAATTATGTATTCCACATTCCTTTTAATGAATTTTAATCATAATTAATTAAACTTCTTTAAGTAAGCTATGGCAAATTTTTTTGTAGAAGATAAATCTAAAATCAACTTTCAGGATCTAATGTCCCATCGTGTACATGAGATTTTACTTGTTGCTAGTCCATACGATGCATTTATTTTAGAAGAAGATGGTCACTTAACGGAACAAATTTTAACAGAGTATATTGGTATGAATTTCAATTATGCTCCAAGAGTGACTAGGGTCTCAACTGGTCATAAAGCCTTAGAAACAATAACTGAAAAAAAATTCGATCTTATTATATTAATGCTTCGGATTGAAGATCAAGATCCAATATCACTAGGCAATTCTATAAAAAAGATTTACCCAAATAAACCTATTATATTATTATCATTCGATGAAAGCGAACTTAAACAATTACCTGAGAAAATTACCCCAAAGTCAATTAATAGAATATTTATATGGTCTGGAGATGCGGGTGTATTTCCAGCAATAATCAAATATGTAGAAGATCGTCATAACGCAAAACAAGATATCACTAACGGAGATGTCAGAGCTATTTTACTAATAGAAGATTCTCCAAGAATGTATTCAGTGCTTTTGCCTCTTATTTATAAAGAAATAATGTACCAGATTAAGAATCTAACTAGCAGAAGTCTTAGTCAATCACAAAAGTTGCTTCACTTGAGAGGTCGACCAAAAATATTACTTACTCCAAATTTTGAAACTGCTCAAAAATTTTTTAGAAAGTACAAAAATAATATGATTGGAATTATTTCCGATATACGCTTTCTAAAGAATGGTATTAAACAATCTGAAGCAGGTATTGAATTTGCAAAATGGGCACGCAATATCGATTCTTCATTACCAATACTCCTACAATCAACCAATAAAGAAAATGAATTCATGGCTAATGAATTAAAATTAAATTTTCTTCATAAG
>CAZPIF010000205.1:0-3498 GCA_964586565.1 uncultured bacterium | reverse complement strand
AAAAAGATTTGCTTATGGCTATATTCTTTCAAGAGAAAGATTTGAAGATGAAAATATAGTTAAAAGAAAATTTAAAAAGGATGGGGTAGACTATGAAAAATCTATTCAAGTACCTTTAGTTAATTATGATATTTTCCATAACTTTTATATTGGTTTAAACCTTTTCTAAATTTTTTTTATAATTTTCTAAAAAATTCTATTATGACAATACCCGCTAGCTTAATCAAAAAAAAAGCAAATGATCTGGGGATCCAAAAAGTTGGAATTGCAAAGGCAACTGATACGTTTATTGAAAGAGAGAGACTTGAGACTTGGCTTAGGAAAGGTAACCATGCAAAAATGGAGTGGGTTAAAAAAAGAAAGAACGAGCGAGGTGATATATACTCCTATTTTCCCGAGGCTAAGTCTGTTATATCTGTTGGAATAAATTATTATACAGGCCAATCTCAAGATGATTTAAAGTCAGATTATAAGTTTTCTAATTATGCCTGGGGCGAAGATTATCACTCTGTACTAAAAAATAAATTAATTATTTTATCAAATTGGATACAAAAATTAAAACCGAATTCAAAAAGTATTGTATGTGTTGATACATCACCAGTTATGGAAAAAGTTTGGGCTCAAAGAGCTGGGATAGGTTGGATTGGTAAGCATACAAATCTGATTTCTCCTGATTATGGGAGCTGGTTGTTTCTTGGAGAAATAATTTTAGATTTTAAGTTAGAATATGATAATCCTTTTGATGCAGACCTTTGTGGCACTTGCACAGCTTGTATTGATGAATGTCCAACGCAAGCACTAACAGATTATGTTCTTGACTCAAAAAAGTGTATTTCGTATTTAACGATTGAGCATCGAGGTCCTTTTATGGAAGAGGATAAAGGTTTAGAGGGATGGATTTATGGTTGTGATATATGTCAAGATGTTTGTCCATGGAATAAAAAATTTTCACAAGAGTCAGAGCATGGTGAATTCCAAGCACGAAAAGAGATTTTAAATCACAATAATAAAGATTGGGAAAATATTAGCGAAGACCAGTTTAAAAGTATATTTAAAAATTCAGCAGCAAAGAGAACAAAGTATATCGGGCTAAAAAGAAACATAATCAATAATATGAAAAAAGATGTTTAAGATTATCTTGATTCAGGTTTCTTTTATAGTAATAATACCATTGTACGCTTCAATATGTATTGGAATCGTACCATTATCATTGATACTAGTTCCAATTATTTTTTCATTATCTAATCTAATTTTAAGCGGGATTTCAGAATTCAGATCTTTTACCGAGTTTGCTTGATAAATTTTACTGGTAATATTTCCTGGGATTCCTTTTGGGATATCTAAAATAATATCTCCCGCATGAGCTTCCAAGTGGATGTTATAGTCCTTAACTGATGAATCATAAACTAGCTCTAGTTGTATATCCCCTGACGCATTAACACATTCAACTTTACTTACTATTCCACTCATTTCAATGTTTCCAGATGAGGCCTCACATTTCAATGATCCTTTTGTGTCTCTAACATTTATAGATCCTCCATCTGAATTAAGTACTATATCACCGTTTGCATTAACTACGTTTATTCCATTCCCTAGGCTACGTAAAGTTGTTTTTTTACTACTTATATTGGTGCAATGAATATATCCTCCTGATGCACGACAATTTATTTTTTTTGCGATAATATCAATTAAATTTATTGAGCCTCCACTAGTTTGAGAGTTTACTCCACCCTTAAGGTTTTTCATGTATATGTTTCCGCCAACAGTTGATGAAAATAATTCTCCTTCTGCATTGTCAATATTTATATTTCCACCGGATGAGTGCGAACGGAGAAACCCATTGAAATTTCTTACTTCTATATTATCACCATTAGTTTTTAAATCTAAATCCCCAACATAATTTTCTAGATGGATATATCCACCTAGAGTCTCTATCGTTGATTTACCACGGATATTATTTAACTTTATATCACCTCCTAATATTTTAATTTTAAGATTAAGATTAACTGGCAGTTCAAGTTCTAAAATATTTTCCTCATTAGATAAAGATTTTTCACTAAGATCAGTAATTTGTATAACATTTTCCTCTTCAATATGCTTGACAATATAGTTTGCTAGTTTGTGAGCTGATTCAATTTCATTACTTGGGAGGTTAGATATATATTTAATAATATTTATTTTTGCCCCAGAACCTTCTGAGCCTTTTATAATCACATCACCGATAATATTTTTTATTTCTAAACTATAAGATCCATCATCTGGCAATTGATTAAAGCGATAAGCTTGCCTAATTTTTGTATTAAGTTTTCTATAATCGTTTCTTTCAGAATTTTCCTTAGCGATTAGGGAAGGTGATGAGCAAAATAAAAGAAAAATTAAAGTTTTGATTAGGAGCATGATTTTGATAAAAATTTACATTATTATATTAAAAAAAAAGCTCCGAAATAGGAGCTTTTTTTTAATTATCATTAAATATCAAAGTCCTGTTTCATCAACAGTTTTTTCTACAGCTTTTAATGTTTGATTTAATTCAGACTCTTCATTATCAGTAAGTTTAAATTCAAGTATCTTTTCAACTCCATTACTTCCAATGACAGTTGGGACACCAATAAAATAACCATTAATACCAAACTCACCTTCACAGAGTGAGGCACATGGTATAACCCTCTTTTTATCTTTAATATAGGATTCTGCCATTTCAATAGCAGACTGAGCAGGGGCATAATATGCAGAACCATTACCAAATAGTTTCACAATTTCGCCACCAGCAACACGGGTTCTGTCTTCTATTTCTTTAAGCCTATTTGGGTTGATTAGATCAGTTAAAGGAACACCACCTACGGTTGCAAGCCTTGAAATAGGCACCATAGTATCGCCATGCCCTCCAAGAACCATGCATGTGATGTCCTGAACAGAGTAGCCAGTTTCCATTGCTATAAAAGTTCGAAAACGAGCACTATCTAGAGCTCCTGCCATTCCTACTACTTGATTTTTAGGGAACCCTGATACTTTATAGAATGCATAAACCATTGCATCCAAAGGATTTGATATCATAATTACAAAGGCATTGGGAGCATACTGCTTAATATTTTTCGCTACATCTGTTATGATCTTGAGATTAATTTCTAATAGGTCTTCACGATTCATTCCAGGTTTTCTAGGTAGCCCTGCAGTGATAATAAATACATCTGTATCGCTTATTTTTTTCCAGTCAGAAGAACCCCTAATGTTTACATCATAACCATCATGAGGACGAAGTTGCATTAGGTCTAGTGCTTTACCTTTGACCATTCCCTCTGCTTGTGGTATATCAAATATTAGAATATCACCGAGTTCTTTCTGAGCAGCTATTAAGGCAAGGTTCCCACCAATTTGACCACCTCCAATTAGTGTAATCTTTTTCCTATCCATAATTTGAATCGTTATTATGAATAACCGTTTCCTTAACCAACTACTGCAACAATTTTTTTTTTTCGACCTTTTCTACTAATACGTACT
>CAZPIF010000204.1:0-3500 GCA_964586565.1 uncultured bacterium | reverse complement strand
CTACATGAAACGTGACTGACACTACATCAGACGCAGGATCACATGCACCCCATAAAACTGCAGGAAGAACAATATCCTCAGCAGCTACTGTAACCATACGGTCGCCATACTGTCCGTGACCGCATGCGTCAGGGATAACCTCATAATACGAACCGGTACCACCATTGTTAAACTTGTACATATGGTCTCCGGCTTCAAGAGCAAGTGTGAGGGACCACACGGTTTCACCTTGTTCAGGTGCTTCCATTGCCTGCGGATTGCCGTGCCAATTTCCGCCCATTAGGAAGACGCCATCTTCGTGGATTGTTTGACCTTGCATATCAACTTTGAAAGTTACATTTCCTTGTGAATATGATAGGCCTAGAAGTAGTAATACGCTTAAGATATTTCGGATATCTCTCATTCGAATTTCTCCTTTGGTTGTTTTTTATGTAATGGGGTGGGAATATAAAAAGTTTATAACGTTAAATTATATTCTGCTCCATTTTTTATAATTGTTAAAGCTCCATTTCAGCTTAAAACCAAGATATGCTGAAAATTTTAATAAGGTATGTAGTCATCGAATATAGTAAAAAAAGAATGAAAATCCAGAAAGATTTTTAGAGCTTATAGTGAGGTGGTTAGAGTTATCTTGCTAGGATGACCTAAAACACCCATATCAACGTATGTATAATCAATATGATATAAGGAGTTGGCAATTTTTAATTTTATTCCACAGCCTACAGCTAAACCGGTAACAGTGTCTCTTTGATATAGGTTGCTTAATCCTGTCCTCAAGAAAAACATATCCTTGAATGCTAGCTCAGATCCTAGATTGATACTCTCCGTATTATCATTAGGATGTAGGGCATCTACAGCAACCAGAAACTGTAAATTGTTTGGGAGTTTCCTTTGATAGGATAGACCAATACGAAATATAAGAGGTAGCTCAAAATTGTCTGTTGCAAAGTTCGCATTAATATTAATTGGGTCAGACTCTAGACTGGGATCTACCTCAGTTTGGAGCAGCATGTCTCTTCCTTCCATCTGCATCTTTGTCCCATAATTGGATATGCTCATACCCATCATCAATCCTGGAACCTGAGTCGTATATAATGTTCCTAGATCGATAGCTAGACCACTTGCTTTAGAATTATAGATACTTTCTCTAATAATTTTTCCTGTAATACCAAAAGAAAATCGGTCTGTGAGCGACCTTGAAAATGTGAGCTGCCCCATAATAGACCCAGCACTGAATTTTTCCCCAGTCCCTTCAGGGTCATGGGTGGTTGTCACTTCCATCTCGCCCATAGATAGAGAGCTAATAGCAGCGCCAATAGTACCAAAAGGCGTTCTGAACAATGCTCCAGCAAAATCAAGATCAACATCGAGTACCCAATCCTGATGATCAAGAAGAAGCTGGTTCTTTTTTACGCGAGAAAGTCCAGCCGGGTTCCAGTAAAGTGCAGTAGCATCATTCGATACAGCCGAATATGCACCACCCATGGATATTGCTCTTGCGCCTATCCCAATTTTTAGAAATTGACCAGCTGTAGTACCAGTCTTTGAAACAGTTTGCGAAAAACACAGGCCAACCATTAACAATAAAAAATAGGTTCTTTTGAATTTAGTAATCATTTTATTACAGCAAATTTTCCAAGATGAGGTTTGAAATCATATGATCCGTTATTCATAGGTTCTACATGGTAGAAATACACACCATAGGCAATATCCAGATTATCTTTTGTGAGCATGTCCCATTCATAAGAGCCATCATTTAGTCTGGTATTATGTATTAAAGTATTTACCAACTCTCCTGATAGAGTAAAAATCTGAATCTTACACTCAGGAGGTAGATGAGTGAAGTGTATTGATCTAGGGCCTCTGCCATCAGCGTATGGATTTTGTCCTTCCCAACTAGCTGCAACGATATAGGGGTTAGGAACAACTTTAATATTCTCTGCGAAGGTATTTAGCTGAGTGGGGTCGAATGAAGAACCCTCAGATATAAATTCATAAATATCAGCGCTGGAGAAAGCTTTTGTTGTAAAGAAAGACAGTGTGTCACCAGTAGTTGGTGAGTGCTGATTTGGTTTGTCATCATAGCCAGGAGTAAGGTTCCATGTAACGAAAGATGTATCACCAACATCTTCTAATAGAATGATACGGTCAGCATAGGAAAAATGTCCAGGCTTTGAAAGCTGAACTTTAATTGCATAATCAGTACCCCACGCCGGTGAGTAAGAAAATCCAAGATCTGACCAAAACCCTAACACTGTGTCAGTAACATGGAAATAGTCAAAGTCATCAGGGTTAAGGTAGTGCTCATTACTTATGATAGAGTCAAGTGGTACAGAGTCTGGTAAGCCAGTGGCAAGGCTGTAATAGCTCCATGATTGATCTATAACCGCAGCTCCAAGCTCTTTATTTGGATTGTCCAAATCAACGATGCGATAATTAACCATAATAGTATCAATAGTAAGTATCTGGCCATTGGTTCTTAATAGATTCACAGATCGTGTTTCATGTATTGCCGAGTCAGAAAAGATAAGACTATAATTGCGAGGATATTTAACTCCCTCTGTTGCTATACCACCAAAATTGAAAGGACTAAATGAGTAAGAATAATCATTATCCGTTTGTGGATAAAAATGCGATTGATCAGCTAGCATATTCACAGATGTTTGATTGTCAATATCAAGGACCATTCCACTGAACTGACCGAGATCTCCTTCAAGATCAGTGTTCCATGAAACAACTGTATCTAGCGCAGAACTGTTTGTAGCATTGACAATCATAAAATGAGTGGTTGCAGGAACAGCTTCATCAAGATCAAGAATATCAAGATTTGGTTCACCGCTATCTGGAATTCCGTTCTGCTCAGTATTTTCATTTATATCAAATCGTCCATTGCCCTCCGTTCCGAATGGATTTGTATTGTAATTATAGTCATCTTCATTCGGGTCTGGATTGAGTAATGGGTCATATCCTGTTTCTACTTCATTGCAGAGTCCATCTGAACCACAATCACCCCAATTATCTCCATTTGGATCATTTGTTGCTTCCACTGGAGTTTGGCTACAACCTCCGTATCCGTCTTCGTAAAGATCAGAGCAACCATCGATACCTACATCATGAGTATCAGCGGACCAGTCTCCATCATCATCAATCATATTCATTCGAGTATCTTTGAAGAAGATTTGATAAGTATTTCCATCTGGTATTTTAGAAGGATCAATATTTCGTATTCTCATTGATCCTGTTCCAACGGGCGTTGCTATTGGGTACACACTTTTTTCATTTGGAGCTAATACGTGACCAGTTGCCGGGGAATCCGGTATTAATGTAATAACATTTCTCGCAGTAATAACATTTCCGCCTTTGTCCATGGTAACGAATTTTGAAGTTTCTGCAGGGAGGATCTCTTTTTCAATTGAACCATGATCGTAGGCAGTAACCGCATAAAAGTAACGGTGTCCATTTATAACATTTGTATCGGTCAAGGTGTGCACCAGTCCGTT
>CAZPIF010000203.1:0-3500 GCA_964586565.1 uncultured bacterium | reverse complement strand
CTTTAAAATCAAGAGAGAAGATATACTTGTTGTAAAAATAGATGATAATTTTTTTGCACTAAATGATAAATGTCCCCATGCATATCTCAGTTTACAGGGTAGTGATATTGATATGAAAAATGAGACTATTTGGTGTAGGTGGCATAAGAGTGCATTTTGCTATAAAACTGGTGAAGTACGTGAGTGGATGAAGATAAGCAATTTTAAAAAAATGTTAGGAAGAATTGGTTTAAATGCAGAGGCTCAGGAAATATCAAATATGGAGCAGATACCTGTTGATGTATATAAGACTAGAGAGCAAGATGGATTTATTTGGGTGGGTATGGATCTTGAAAAATAATAAGGGGTACAATAATGAATAATATTGAATGGACGAAAGTTGCTGAGGTTAATAGTTTTGATAATAATCCAGAACAATTGATCAAGGTAAAGCGTGATGATATTTTTGTGGTTAAGGATGATGATGGTTTTCATGCTATCAATAATAGGTGTCCTCATTTAGGTTTAGCTCTGAATTTGGGAGGATGTAATAAACAAGATAAGACCGTACACTGTAAGTTCCACTCCAGTGATTTTTCATATCAAACTGGAGAGGTAAAAGAATGGCTTAATGTAAAGGGCTTTGAAAAATTTATGATGTGGTTATTTTCTAAGTTTGATGCAGATGCAAAAAAAATGATGGCGATGGAACCAACTCCCGTAGAGACCTTTAAAACAAAAGTGGAAGATGGTCATGTTTATGTAGGTATAGACATGGATATCTAAAGGGTATTTTTTTAAATGTTTTGCATTTGATTAATAAAATAAGCCTTAGTACGATTTTATTTTTGTTATCATGTAAATATGGTAATAATGATTATTTTTTGTTAAAAAAAAATATGCTTGAAGACCAGATAATTGCCAGAGGGATTAAAAGCCAAGCAATTATTGATGCAATGTTAGAAATTGATAGGCATATGTTTGTTCCTGATCATCAAAAAAAAAATGCATATTCAGACCGACCATTACCAATTGGCTATAATCAAACTATAAGCCAACCCTATATAGTTGCTTATATGACCGAAAAATTAAAAGTTGAAAGAAACAATAAAGTCTTAGAAATAGGGACTGGCTCTGGATATCAGGCAGCAATTTTATCTAAACTTTGTAAATATGTTTATACAATTGAAATAATACCAGAACTAGCCCAAGTTGCTAGTAAAGCACTAACTGATCAAGGTTTTAATAATATTTCTTTTAAAACCGGAGATGGATATAATGGTTGGGTAGAAGAGGCACCTTTTGACAGGATTATTGTCACAGCGGCGCCAGATAAGATTCCTGAAAAGCTAATTGACCAATTAAAACCCGATGGGAGAATGATTATTCCTGTTGGTGATCCACTATCGATGCAATACCTTTGGGTCGTTACAAAGCAAGAAGGAGCTAGATATAAAAAGCAGAAAATATTACCTGTTCGTTTTGTTCCTATGGTAAAAGAATAAAAAGACATTTAATCAATTTGATATGAAGAGAAGATATATATATTTGATATTCACTGTGTCTATGTTATACTCACAAATTTCATGGCATAGTGGGAACCTCAAAGACCTAAACGATATGACCTTTGTTCTAAATGTCAGGGGTGTTGATGATGGTGTTTGGGAAAAACGGTTATTGAGCTTTATTGAGCTTAGACTGTTAGAACATAATATTCGTTTTACAGATGACCAAATGCCCAAGATGGTTGTTGATATAAATACAATTGATTCTAGAGTAGAAAAAGTTTCATCATTTTTGGTGATATTCAGTATATATAATTACAGTATATCAGAGTCAGATTATTATAATTCTATGGCAGACACTGTTATCACAAAAAATTTGATGACGAGTAAGGTGTTTTCAAAGGAAATAATGGGCCAAACGTCTTCACAGAATCTGTATAGAGACATTGAAAAAGGAATCAATAGCTTAGTATCGATATATCTTGAACAGTGGTATATAGATAATCCAATGAAGCAATTTTAAAATGTTGTAATATTTTATGTCTTTCTTTGACAATATGATTCTTGTGATGTAAGTTTCACAGAAGAGCTGAAAACAAGCTTTCGTTAATAATGATGTCATTGATCCGAGGAATAATCATATTACATCTTGTAGGTTTCTGTATTGCCTCAGATTCCGCAAGATCTTTTTCCATTAAAACAGGGAAACAGCTCGCTGTTTTAAGGTTTGAAGGGTGGTCTATATCTGAGCCACTTACCGACTATCTTACTGAGGAACTACGGTCAACAATTCGTGAATTAGATATTTTTCAGGTACAGGATAGTGGTCTAACAAATGAGATCAGTATATTTTATCCAAGAAGTAAAGATTACTGGGCGTGTTGGAGTGAAGAATGCGCTATCGATCTAGGCAGAAGATTGGATGTTAACTATGTTATAGCAGGGAATATTCAGAAAAAGGGGAAAGATGAATTTTTTATAAATGGTAGACTTTTTTCTGTTGATATGGAGACGATGCTAAATGAATTTGCTATGAATAGTAGTGGAATAACCGATAGTCTATTATTAGAAATGAAGAAGATGGCCTATAATGTAAGTGGGCTTCCAGTCCCAGATACATTATCGGTGGGGACGGATACAACAGGTGTAGCCATAGCTGAAGATATTAAACGTAAAAACAGTTGGTTTAAACTTCCTCCTATACCAACAAAAATAAAAGCACTCATGATGTCTACAGCGCTACCTGGAAGCGGTCAGATTTGGGTTAATAGGAAATACCCTGGTTATGGATTTATGGGTACAGAAGCAACTTTAGGTTTTGCTGCATTGGTTGCCTATTATCAATACAATAGTGCCTGGGGTGGGTTTGAAAAAAATTATAATTCTTATCAGGAGGGGACGGACCCTCATACGCTTATGGAGCTAAGACCTAAAGTGATTCAATATGCAGCAGACTCACGAAGATATAATTCATTTATGAAAAGCATAAGGGGTGTAGCCGCATCTATTTGGATAGTGAACATGGTACATGCATATCTTGTGGCCCCGAGTGATGATTTTTTTGATGGAGAATATTTCTTTGATCTTGAGTACAATCCAGATGTTAATCAGGTTCAGTTCAATATCAATTTTTAGATACATAAAATTTATCTTAAAGAATCTCTGTGTAGTTCTTTCTTTATTTATTTTATCGTGTGAGGAGGCAAGCTACAATTTAGATAATCCATTTGATCCTGAGAATATGGATTTGGATCCGCCTGCTCTTTTTTTCCACCCCTTTGAAATAAACGCAGATATTGGCAATCCAATATCAGTTGAATTATATGGGTTGGAGCTATTACCAGCAGCAGCGGCACATTTGGATATAAGATATGACTGGGGTAGTGTAACTGTTGACTCTGTAGTTCCCGGACCATTTTTTACAGGAAAAAATGAGCCTATGGAAGTAACTGTGGATGAGCAAGGTATACTAGATATATTCATTTATTATCTTCCAGATATGCAATCAGATCAGAG
>CAZPIF010000202.1:0-3514 GCA_964586565.1 uncultured bacterium | reverse complement strand
ATATAATGCTACTACTACCGGCTCAGAACTGACTTGCGTTGCATATTTAATTTTTAGTGTTTTACCATTAATACTTGGAGGTGGGTTTTTTTTCAAGATAGTGCTTAATGCTTCATTTAATTTACCAGTTTGTAAAGTAACTTTGCTTTTTTGAAAAACATCCCAAGATAATTCAAGAATGCGATGAATACGCTGCTTTGTAAGACATGAAATAAAAATAATTGGATAATTTTCTAGAGCTTTAAATTGATAACTAATTTCTTTCTTAAACCTGTCTGCCGTTGAAGTATTTTTTTCAATCATGTCCCATTTATTTACAACTAATATCAAACCTTTTCCATTATCAATTACATCTTCTACTATTGTTTTATCTTGCTTTCCAAAACCTGTTATAGCATCTATTAAAACAAGCACAATATTTGAATTACGGATTGCTGCTTTTGTTCTTATAAATGAATAATATTCAATCCGATCTTTAATTTTGGCGAGTTTTCTAATACCTGCTGTATCGACAAGAGTTATATTTTTGCCATGCCACTTTACATCTACATCAACAGAATCCCTAGTGGTACCTGCAACTGGAGTAACAATTGTCCTTTCTTTTTGCAGCAAAGCATTTGTCAAAGATGATTTTCCTACATTTGGCATTCCAACTATTGCTAATTTTAAATCTGTTTTTTCATTTTCCATATAATCATCATATGATAATTTTAAGGATTTCGTTATTGTATCAAGAAGGTCTCCTGTTAATCGACCATTTAATGCAGAGATCGGCAATAAAATATCAAATCCAAACTCATGAAATTGATATTCTAAAATATCCATTTTAGGATTATCGCATTTATTAACTACTAGTATCTGAGGTTTATTAGATTTTCGAATTATATGCGCAATTTCTTTATCACTTTCTAGAATACCACTTTTGGCATCAACCATAAAAATTATCAGGTTTGCTTCCTTTATAGCTACAAAGGCTTGTTCACGTACGGCTGAATTAAAATCTTGCACGTCAGTAGAGATATAACCTCCTGTATCAATTAATTGAAGTTTATGGCCACACCACTCTATATCGGCATATATTCTATCTCTGGTAATACCTGCTTCTGAATCAACAATTGCATGGCGCTGTCCTAGTAAACGATTAAACAAAGTCGATTTTCCAACATTGGGTCTTCCTACTATAGCAATAATGGGACTAGACATAATGTAATCTTTTAATTATAATTTTTTTTATTAGTAATAAAAAAGCGAATGAGAATGAGACTCCCCTAGAAATTATAGCTAATAATTTTTTCATTTGGAACCTTATTTTATATTTTCTTGTAAATAAATTACAATATTGGCAACTCCTTAAAAAGTTTAAGTATTAATAATTGAATATTCGAGTGTATGTAATGTTATCAAACATTAAATAAATAAGAATCCAGTATTTTATTTAAATTCTTTAATTATTTTTTGAATTATTTTTGTTTAATCCTTGTTTCAATATTAATCAGTTTTCTATATTCGTTTAAGCCAACTCTGTATTTTAACAATCTTTTAATTTTTTTGTCATCACCTTTTTATTTTTGAAAAAAACTGATTACAGCAAACAATCGTAATCTATAAAAATAGGAATAACAGAATGGCAGAAGCAATGGAACTCGACCTATCTTTAAACAAGCCGAAAACTAAACCAATTGAAAATCCAGTTACTAGTCTACCCATATCTTTAGATTCAAAAACAAAGACTGAAAACAATGATGAATATACTGTAGAAAAATATTATACAAATGACACATTAGGTTCAGATGTTTTAAAACAAAAATATCTGGCTCCCTGGGAGGAGCATCCATATGAAATGTGGGAGAGACAAGCGGTAGCACTTGCATCAGTTGAAAAAACAAAAACCCTACGAAAAAAATGGGGCAAAAAATTCTACTCTATTTTAGAGAATTTTAAATTTGTTCCTGGTGGCAGAATCATGCATGGTGCAGGTAGAGAAGATATAACGACAACACTAAATAACTGTTATGTTGTGGCAGTGCGAGATGATTCTATAAAATCGATTTATGAAACTATTATCAATGAAGCATTAACCTACAAATATGGGGGAGGTTGCGGTCATGATCTTTCAGTGTTGCGACCTTCAGGCAAAGCAATAAATGGTACTGGTGGTGAATCTTGTGGCCCAACAGGTTTTATGAACTTATTCAGTGAAAATACTAATACCATTGCACAACATGGTCGAAGAGGAGCAAATATGCAAACTCTTCGAATAGACCACCCAGATATTGAAAAATTTATTAGTATAAAAACGGGTGATATTGATATGGTGAAGTATTCTAATATCTCCGTATTACTGACCCATGATTTTATGCAAGCAGTAAAAAATGACAAAGACTTTGAATTAACTTATAATGATGAAGTATATCAAACAGTCAGAGCTAAGGGATTATGGAATAAAATTATTGAGCATGCACACGCAAGTGCAGAACCTGGTCTATTATTTTGGGATACAATGAAAGATTATCATAACGCAGAGTATTGCTCACCTCTCATATCAACAAACCCTTGTGCAGAACAACCACTTCCTGATGGAGGTTGCTGTAATCTTGGCGCAATAAACTTGGAAAGATTTGTTGATGAAAATAGTAATTTTATGATTAATGAGTTCAAAGAAGCTGTCGCAATAGGAACTCGGTTTTTAGATAATGTGGTCGATTACAACATGGATCGTCATGCACTTGATGATCAAAAAAATAATGCTACAAACGATCGTAGGGTTGGTCTAGGCATCCTCGGTCTTGGTGATATGCTTGTACGTTTAGGAATAAAATATGATAGTGAAGATGCGTTACAAACAATAGAACAAATAATGCAATTATTCAGAGATACAGCATATGAGACTAGTGCCGAACTAGCTATAGAAAAAGGTCAATATCCTAATTTTGACTGGAATGGCTATTCAAAAAGCAAGTTTGTTAAAAATTTACCAAAAACACTGCAAAAGAAAATTAAAGATAATGGTATAAGGAATTGCACATTAACAACAGTTGCGCCTACAGGTAGTGGAGCAATTGTTGCTCGAGTGACATCAGGAGTAGAACCGATTTTCGCGACCTCTTATAATCGTCGAGTTAAAGAGAATGATGGCTATGGTAAATCATTTAAAGAGTACACTGTTTACCACCCAATCATTAAGAAATTATTTGGAGATGATCAAAATTTACCAAATTATGTAGTAACAGCACATAATATTGACCCGTACTTTAGGGTTAAGATGCAAGGAACAATACAAAAATATATAGATTCATCGATATCTTCAACAGTCAATCTAGCAAACGATATAACTGTAAATACAATAGCAGATATTTATATGACTGCCTATGAGGCGGGATTGAAGGGAATTACTGTCTACCGTGAAGGTAGTAGAGAAGGCATACTAGTAACAAAAGAAGAAGATTCTAAAAAATATTCTGATGTTGAAGAAAATACTACAAGTAAAACATTAGATAAAACACCTAGATCAAGA
>CAZPIF010000201.1:0-3516 GCA_964586565.1 uncultured bacterium | reverse complement strand
TTACAATATAATAATAAACAGTATACCTGTAGTGGGAATTGGATCCTTTTATAAACAAAAAACCCCACGAATGTGGGGCTTAATGCTAATTATTTCAGTGTTTCACTCACAATTAGTAGTATCTTGTTCCGCTACATAATCATTTCCATCTGGATTGAGTAAACAAGATGGATATGGTGGGCATAGCTGATTACCCCAAATTTGAAGAGAGTTACTTGACGACCAATTTATATTCAAATCACATATTTCAATAGGTATCTCCCCATTCAATTGATTATTTGCTAACCTCAAAACATTTAAATTAGTCAAATTACCAATCTCAGATGGGATAGTTCCGTTGAAGGCATTATCTTTTAAACTAAAAAATGTGAGATTAGTCAGATTACCAATTTCACTAGGAATATTACCTGTGAGTTGATTGTAAGTAAGGTCTAATATTGTAAGATTACTAAGGTAACCTATTTCAGAAGGAATTGTACCAGTTAAGTTATTATTATATAGATTTAATTCAGTTGTATATCTTGAACATAATTCTCCAAATATATCAAAAAATGCATTAAATATGTTAGAAGATGCTACATCTTCATTTTGATTAGTTATATCAACCTGGAAAAAATAAAAAAATTCATTCGAGTTCAATGCATAGGTGGTATCTAGCCTTGTTTCTGTTTGATATATCAAAGTTTTATCCATCATAGATGAATCGTTTGATCCATATAAATCATACTTAGCAAAACTACTATCTTGGTTGGCACTCCACATTAGTAAAGTTTCTGTCTCTTGATAAAGATTTACTGGTAAAGGAGGAATCTCTATTTCACTTTCCTTCTCATCTCCACAACCCCAAACTCCAATTAACAAAGCTAGTCCTAAATATTTTTTCATAGTTTTCTCCTTCCTTAAATCTACTAATCATTACTCAAGCAAAAACCCTATGAATTAAGGGGACATCACTTGAGCAGAACCATTTTTTTGGTTTGCCTATATTCCCCTGCCTCTATTGAATATATATACATTCCAGCAGATACTGGATCGCCCAAATCATTGGTAGCGTCCCAGTAAACGGAATGATAGCCTGCAGTTTGCGATTTATTAATAATTAACCTTATCTTACGACCTATAACATCAAATATTATGATACTTACATTATTATCAAATGGAAGATCATATCTTATCTGAGTAGTAGGGTTAAATGGGTTAGGATAGTTTTGATGTAATGCAAATTCTGTTGGAATACTTATATCATTAATTGAAAGAGTGCCTACGACAAATGATTTTGGAGTGTTTTGATCACTACCAACAATAAAACCATCACTGTCTAGTGCCTCTATCATCCAGTGGTACTGTGTATTATCCCCTAACGATAGGATAACCGAAGTATCTTGCAATAGTTCACTGGTAACGTGGGTTGAGATATCATCCCAATCAGTTGCATATACCAATTGATAACTTATTTCTTCTATAGGATCTGGGTCTAGAGTAGAGTTCCAGATAAATTGAACTTCTGTACCAATACCAGTGATTTCATTTTGTGGCTCTATTGTGGAAAAATTCATTGGTGGCTCTGGGAAAGCATCAGTATAAAAATGGATAGTCTCAGACATACTTTCACTGCCATTCAAATCGATAGAATTTACTGACCAGCTGTGCTCTATATTATCCAGCAAATTATCTTCTGGGGTGTAAGCATTTGTATCAACTGGAATGGATAGTATTGCATCGTGTTCTTGGTAATATAGAACATAGCTAACCTCATCATATGGATCTGGGTCCAATGCCTCAGTCCAGTAAAATGTTGGTCTCAGATTAGTTTGAATGCTTCCATCAAGAGGAGAAACAAGAGATACTATTGAGGGTGTTTCATTAGAAATATTAACTATAAACATTGCTTGGCCATCACTGTTCTGGGTAATAGCACCATTCATATCACTTGCATTAACAAACCAATGGAATATCGTATTATCCAACATGTCTTCTATGGTAAAAGTTGTCTGATCTGTTTCGTATGTAGATATATTATCCCCTGAATTAAGTACTACACTATAGGTTACAAAATCATTTGGGTCTATATCAGTACTCTGTTCCCACTCCAGTGTAACGGTCGATTGATTAAATACTGTCTCAGATATTGGTAAAATTAAATCAAAAGGTGCAGGCGCTGTGTTTTCCATATTTAAAGTGAAATTCCAAGTCTCACTTGAGGAGGTGCCACCATTTCCATCCATTGCTACCACAAACCATTCATATACTTCATTTTCAATAAGATCAGTAAAAGGAAAATAATTATGGCTTGTAATCCCGACACTAGTTCCATTTATAAATACCTCAAATTCTACATCATCACCATCTAAATCAGTTGTAGGTGACCATACCAATAACTGATTATTGTCTGTCAAAATACTACCATTTGTAGGCATTAATAGAGTAAAGTTACTTGGATTGTCATTGTTAGCGTTTACTGCGAAGGTTTGTGTATTGGTTATATACGTTGCTCCAGAAAGATCCATAGCTACCACATACCAATAATAATTCGTGTTATCATTTAATTGATTATTAGTTGTATAAAGTAGTTGATCTCCTACTTCTACATATTCTAAATATGATAAGTCATCACCGAAATAAAGGTAATAATTGATTTCATCCTGGAGATCATTATCTGAAGATTGAGTCCAAGTAAAGGTTGGACTAATACCCACATCGTTATTCTGTAGAGGCGTTAGTAAGGTAAATTCTCCAGGAGCACTATTTTCACTGTTTGTCCAGAATGACCAGGTTCCAGATGATTTGGTACTTCCATCATCATCTGTGGCAATTACCTTCCAGTAGTATACCATATCCTCTATAAGCTCACTAGAAGGAGTATATTCGTTCGTTGTAACTATATCTGGAGCTACACCAACAAATGTATCATCTTGTCCTATATAGACATCATAGCTGACAATAGAGCGGTTTCTATCATCTGGATCTAATGGTACCTCCCAATGGAATGTTGGAGTTAGATCTGTGATCATAGAATTATGCTCTGGTGCAAGTAGCTCAAAATCACTAGGAGGATCATTCGCTGTATTAACTCTAAAACTGTGAAATCCACCGGTGTTCTCTCTAGTTGCACCACTAAGGTCTTCTGCTATTACTTTCCAATAGTAGGTTGTGTTATCCTCTACAAGATTAATAGTTTCATCAAAACAATAATCCAAATGTGGACCTTCGTATATAATTGATATGTCATCAATATTTTCTCCCAGATGAATCGTATAACTGAGAACATCATATAAATCCTGGTCCACTGATGATTCCCAACAAAATTGAGGATTTAAATTTCCTAGTACAGAATTATCTAAGGGATCCAATAAGGTAAATTCCCCAGGAATGCTATTTTCACTGTTTGTCCAAAATGACCTGGTTCCTGAAGACTTGGTACCTCCGTCATCATCTGTGGCAATCACCTTCCAGTAGTATACCATGTCTTCTATAAGGTCATTAGAGGGAGTATATTCATTCGTTGTGACCATATCT
>CAZPIF010000200.1:0-3523 GCA_964586565.1 uncultured bacterium | reverse complement strand
AAACTCAGTGGCGCCTGCTTGTGCACCCATTCCTGATGCCTGCATATGATCGTTTAATGCTGAATTAACCGTAGTCTCCACTGCTCTTGCAACCTCTACCCTTGCACGCTCGGTTGCAACCTGCTTAGATAGATTGAACTGAGGACGTAGAGCATCACCAACGCCAACAAATCTGTCCTCATATTTGGGTGGATTTAGATACCAATCTGGAAGGTCTTTATTTGTAAGTGGCTTTGTTTTTGAGCCAGCACACCCGGCAATTATGAATAATCCAGTAAAAGTTAAGATTAGGTTTCTATACATGGTATCCTCAATTAAATAGTGTTAAAAAATTATATCTATGTAAATATAACATTAATAATCCAAATTTGTTCCTCGATAATTCATTTTATTGAACATCTACCAGCTTTGAATACTTATCAAGAGCGTCATTGATATACTCCAAGACATTGGGGTCATCGCTCACGCCTGAATCCATAGAAATATTTTGAAATTGTATACTGTTTGTTTTCTTGCTGAGTATATTTTTCATTTTTAGAACATCCTTTCTACCAGTGTCAATCATATCCAATATAGCAGGCTGATCATCATAAAGCTTAGCAATAGGAACACTTAGATCCTTGTCTCTGTATCTATACAATACAAATATGTACAAATACCGCGAAAGTACAATCAATCTACAAGGAGACTCTCGTAGTAGTCATCCGCACGACTATGGTCCATTGCGCTAACGAATGTAGATAAAGCGAAATAGCTAACCAGGTAGCTCATATCTTTGACCCAGTATGGAAGGTACTGGGGCTTTTTTAGTAGCCCCTCGCTCTTGAGCTTTAGAATAATGGGTATATCATCGAGGTCTATTTTTCCTATAAACAGTGACTCAATCACATCGTTACGGCCTCTTGATACAGCAGTCCTACAAAAGTTATGTATCCTGACCATACCATCTAGATAGACAATATCTTTTGTGAAAGGATATCTTCCTGTGAGCACGCCTCCACGAAATATTCTCCGGGTGCTCTCATATGCCTCTGTCTTTAGTTGTGTTCTAGAAAGAAAAAAACGATAGACCTCAATAAAATCTGCACCATCTATAGCCATTTGTATAGCCAAAACACGGTCTAACACTCTGTTCATTCTTTTCACATCAATACATCCCGTTATAAACTCAGAGAAGACCGCTAGACCCTCTTGTGTCTTTGTGACCGCACCGTAGTTTGCTCCTAAGACTCTCATCATTTTCTGAGATCTACCATTGAGGGTTGTCGCTACATGGACCAGTGCCTCATGGTTCATGAGCTGGTCAATATCCTTATTAGAAAACTTTACTCCCTTTCTTATTCTTATCCTTCTAGAGCTGGCTGTTGCCTTCGCAGATATATTGTCAGCAACAATCACCTCAGGACTATTGGATCCAAATACTTTGTTGACCCTTTCTCCAATGATTTTTTGAATATCTTCTGAACTAAAAAGAGTTCCAGCGGATAAGTTCCCTGTTCTCTTGCTCTGTGAATTAAGAACAGACCTGAGGTGTTTTGCAAGATCCAGTGGGGTACTCTTTCCGTCACGTAACTTTTCTCTGGGCCGGCCGTATATCTTCACAGACTGTTGAAAGAATTTTTTTGTGCCGCAGTGTTGAAGCAGTGTGACTCCAGACTCCACATCATGTATTTTTTTCTTTAGCCAGTCATCTACCGGAGTATCACCCAGAAGTTTTTTAGCTGCTTTTAAGTTTTCTTTAACAAAGGATGAATCAAATCTGGGGTAGTCTACCTCTGGCAAATGCTCCGATCCGGATCTAAAGAATTTATAACGAACGGAGACCGGCCAGTTCAGGTAACCCAGGATCCTAATCTTCCTGCTTGCCTTATATACAAGATCAGATATCTTTTGTATTCTGAGCTTATCTGGCTGCCCTATCATGGGTGTAGCTATTCGACATCGCCAATTAGTTCGTATTCGTTTGCCTCAGAGATACGGATATTTTTTATGGTTCCTGTATCCTCGCTGCTGCGAACACGTACGATATTATCAATCTCAGGAGAGTCATACTCTGTACGACCAACACTGAGCTCTTCTCCACTCTCATCTATTATCACCCTAAGTGTTTTACCAATAAATGATTCATTCTTCTCTAGACTTATCTCATGCTGCAGTTCAAGTATCTCATTTTTTCTATTATCTTTTACTGATCTTGGAACATTATCCTCCAGATCAGCGGCAGTAGTTCCCTCCTCTTCGGAATAGGTAAATACTCCCAGACGGTCAAACTGAGTCTCTTCAATGAAGTCCCTAAGCTGAAAGA
Organism: uncultured bacterium; assembly: GCA_964586565.1. Taxonomy (GTDB): domain Bacteria; phylum Fidelibacterota; class Marinisomatia; order Marinisomatales; family UBA1611; genus NZWG01. The sequence continues at coordinate 1,218 of CAZPIF010000200.1, read as the reverse complement.
AATCGTCTTGGGTCTCACCAGGATAGCCAACTATCAACGTGGTACGCAGTGCCATACCTGGCATGGCTGTCCTGAGGCTTTCTATACGCTTTTTTATTCCTGCCTGCCCAAGGCCTCTTTTCATGGACTTTAGCATTGCGTCTGATGCATGCTGAATGGGCATATCCAGATAGTTGCACACCTTATCGCATTCTGCCATGGCCTCTATAATTCTCTTAGATAAGTGAGCGGGGTGAGCATAGTGTACCCTAATCCACTCTATACCATCCACCATATTTAGAGCCCTAAGGAGATCACTGAGGTATACTTTCTTTTCTAGGTCCCAACCATATGAGGTTGAATCTTGAGCTATAACAAGGAGCTCTTTTGTACCATTCTCTGCTAATCTCTCCGCCTCATCAACGATAGACTCTATGGTTCTACTTTTTTGTAATCCTCTCATAATCGGTATACTGCAGAATGAGCACCCATTATCGCACCCTTCAGCGATTTTTATATATGCATAGTGATTAGGAGTCATAAGAGATCTAAAAAATAGCGGGTCATCTTTAGCATAATCTTTCCCTGTCAAGAATGATACTATTTGTTTGTGGTCATTACTCCCAAAAATCCTGTCAACCTCTGGTATCTCTTTTTTTAGTTCTTCAGGGTATCGCTCTGACAGACATCCCATAACAACCAGTTCTTTGAGTGAGCCTGTTTTTTTCATCTCTGCTGCCTGCAGTATTGTGTCAACTGACTCTTCTCTGGCAATATCTAAAAATCCGCAGGTATTCACAACTATGGTGTCTGCCTCTTCAGGATTGTTTGTTACGCTTATATTGGTCTTATTCAGTCCACCGAGAAGTATCTCTGAATCAACCAGGTTTTTTGCGCATCCTAGACTTATGAGGTTCAGTGTTTTCGTATCTTCTTTCATTTTATCAATATTAGTCAGCGACTCCTAGGAGTGCATTAACATAAATATCGCGGTCAAAAGGCTCCAGGTCGTTCACGCCCTCGCCGGTTCCGATAAATTTAACTGGAATACCCAGCCTATCAAAGAGAGGAAAGACTACCCCTCCTTTTGCTGTACCATCAAGCTTGGTTAGTATAGCTCCGTTGAGATTATAATTGTTATTGAACTCCGTCGCCTGGTCAATAGAATTCTGCCCCATTGACGCGTCTATTGTTATTAGAGAGTTGATACTATACTCTGGGAACCTTTTATCAATGACT
>CAZPIF010000199.1:0-3542 GCA_964586565.1 uncultured bacterium | reverse complement strand
TATATAAAAAAAGAATAAAATGACATTTAAGTTAATAACTTTCATTATTGGAATTGTTTTTATTGTAGGTTCACTAATTTTAGCAATTTGGTATAGAATGAATGAGGATGATAGTGATTAAGTATTTTTTTTTATCAATCTTACATCTGAGTATTATTTTTTCAAAAAATAATAATGCGATTCAAGAAAAAGGTTCTTCCAACTCTTATATAACCTTTGCAGATATAAAATTTGATGTCAAAGAAAATGGAGAATCACCAAATCGTTTTATCTGGTTGCATGGGGACGAACAGACCGCGAGGATGGCTCTTGATGATCACATCCAAGAGTATAAAGGTATTGCATTCTTTATCCGTAGTGAGACACGTGAAGTACCATTTAAAAATACCATTATTGATCCAAATAGAATATTCTCTCGGCAAGGAGCCTATCATGCATTAAAGAAATTCAAGCCTGGATGGCGTTCTGGAACACTACAGAATAGTCTTGACGAATTAGATAAACAAAGAAAATTATTTTTGGATATTTTGATGCCTGGAGAAAATGGCATCTTAGTTGCTTTACACAATAATTTTCGAGGATACAATGTCAATAAAGAAAAGGATAGGAGTCAAAGAACATCTATCAAAGCAGACCAAAATCCTCGTGACTTTATAATATGTACAAATGAAAATGATTTTGAAATTATAGCATCTAGTCCTTACAATGTTGTTCTGCAAAATTTACCACCAGAGCAAGATGATGGTTCGCTTTCGTGGGAAGCATTGAGGCAAAATATTAGGTATATAAATATCGAAACTAGGTTAGGTTATTTAACCAAACAAAAAAAGATGCTTAGGTATATTGAAGAAAACTTAAATTGATATGGTTGTAAAAATACTTCAGAAAATTTTAAGATGGATGCCTATTATACTTTTGGTATTGCTGTTTATGGTTGATCGGAAGAATACGATGCATAAATTTGGTTACATTGTACTATTAATTTCATACAGTGGCATTTTGATTTTAAGATTGCTTTATGCTAAGAAAGAGTGGCATAGGGAATTTAATACAGATGGTTTAAATAATGATGGTACAGTGAATAAAATGAGTGATTATCAAGATAAGTTAAATAGTGCTTATAAAAAAAATAAGAGTATATAAGGAACATCTATAAAAACAGGTTATCACATAATAATGCTATAGGCATATAAAATTATACAATATTATGTTATTGATTTAATTTGAATAATTAATAAATATTATCTTTCATAAGGAGTAGCAATGGAAAAAACAGACATTAAAAGTATTCTTATAGGTGTCTTATTGACCACCATTTTCTTTTTAACAATTGGGGCTAATGAGTTGGATCAAGTGAATGGTAATTTAGGAGATATTACTGTGAACTCAATTACTATCAATGATGATGGGCATGGAGGTTTTATCACAGCATATAACCAAGATCAAAAAAGGACATTATATCTTGGAACGGGAAAAGATGAAAATGGATATGTCCAGACATATAACAAATATGAGGAACCAACAGCATATATAGGTTCTAATCGAGATATGGATGGTGTAATTGTATTAAATGATAGGTATGGTGCTTTGGGTTATACAAGATCAGGAAAAAAATGAAGATAGGGGTAATTTTTTTGATATTATTACTTGCTGCATTTCTAAAAAATAGAGAAAAGCTTAAAAAATATAAATAATTAATAAAAATATTTAATTATTTAAGACAAACAAAAAAACACATTTATTCACATTCCACTAAAGGATATTGATATGTAATATTGCGGCCTTATTTTGATTAATTTAAACAATGAAAGATATATAAATGGTTAAGAAAATAAATATTGCACTTTTTGGTTTTGGTAGAATTGGGCGAAACCTCTTTAGGCTTGGATACAATAACCCCAATTATAATTTTGTTGCGATAAGTGACTTCGGTTCACCTGAGGCATTGCATTATCTATTGTCTCGAGATTCAATACATGGTGCTATGAAAGATGAAGTTCATCTTGATGGAAACTATTTGGTTGTTAAGGATCAGCGTTCCAGATTAATTAGTGGAGGTGAACCAGGTAATATACCTTGGGACGCATTTGATGTAGATTTTGTTATAGATGCTACTGGTAGGTTCCTGAAAAGAAATGAACTTGCTGCACACTTGGAAGCAGGGGCAAAGAGGGTATTTATAAGTAGAAATCCCAATGACACTATTGATAGATTTGTAATTCCAGGTATTAATGAATCTAGTATTAAATCTTCTGACAGTATTATATCAACGACATCTTCAACAACCCAAGTACTAGCCTTAATGGTTAAAATGCTTGATGAATGTTTTGGTCTTGAACGTGCTATGATGACTACTGTTCATGCTTATACAGCAGATCAGCCATTGGCAGATGCGGCTGGTGTTGACCTTAGAAGAAGCAGATCAGCGGTTGAAAATATCATACCTAATACAACTAGAGCTCCAAAGATTGTCACAGATATTATGCCACAGTTTAAAGGAAAGATTGATGGAATTGCCTTTAATGTACCAGTTCCAAATGGATCTTGTGTAGACCTTACAACTGAACTCAAGAATATGCCTACCGTTGAAGAGGCAAACAAATCAATAAAAGAATACTCTATGAAAACGATGCAGGGTATTGTGGGGTATACTTCTGATCCTATTGTATCAAGTGATGTGATAGGTAGAGAAGAAACAATGATATATGATGAAAAAGCTACAATGATAACTAAAGATTCACTCCTGAAAACATTGTGCTGGTATGATAACGGCTGGGGATTCGCTAAAAGAATTTTAGATGTTTTGGATGCTTATGCTAAATTGGAGGTAGAAAATTGAAAGTAGCTATAAATGGTTTTGGCAGAATTGGTAGATCTGTGTTTCGTATACTCAATAATAAGAATGATGTTGATGTTGTTGCCATCAATGATATTTTTGATAAGGGAGCTTTAACATATTTATTAAAATATGATACTGTGATGGGTCGGTTTCCTGATGATGTAAAATTAGAAGGTGATCTTCTAAAGACACATAGTCAGTCAGTAAAATTGGTTGCAGAGCGTACTCCATCTGAATTACCTTGGGATGAGTTAGGTGTTGATATAGTTATAGAGTCAACGGGGATTTTTCGTCAACGAAAACAATTAGAAGATCACCTAACAGCAGGCGCAAAGCGTGTTATATTGACTGTACCTTCAAAAGATGAGATTGATTATACAGTTGTACTTGGTGTTAATGATGATGGATTAACATCAAATCACAAAATCGTTTCAAATGCATCTTGTACAACTAATTGTTTAGCACCAATGGCTAAAATACTTAATGATTCATTTGGTATAGAAATGGGTGTTATCAATACTATTCACGCATATACCAATGATCAGAGGCTAGCAGATGTACCTCACTCGGATTGGAGGAGAAGTCGTGCTGCTGCTGAAAATGTCATTCCTACGACTACAGGAGCTGCTAGAGCTGTTGGTAAGGTGTTACCGGAACTTGATGGTAAGTTAGATGGTATTGCCATGAGAGTACCGGTCCCAGA
>CAZPIF010000198.1:0-3557 GCA_964586565.1 uncultured bacterium | reverse complement strand
TTCAGATACAGACTTTTGACGCCATATTTTTAGTGTAAGGTGCAAATCAGCCATATTACTTATAGCTCCTTTGAGTCGGCGTTACTATTTTAAAATTTAAATCTTCTTTATGAAGAACCGGGGCCTTATCAACGCCTTTAAACTCCCAAGTAGATGTAAAAGTGAAGTTTTCATCATCCCTTAAGGCCTCACCTTCTGATGTCTGATACTCTTCACGAAAATGACCACCACAAGATTCATTTCTTTCTAAGGCGTCCCTCATCATCAATTCTCCTAATTCAAAAAAATCAGCAACTCTTCCAGCTTTATCTAATTCAGGGTTATATGTTTTCTGGTCACCTGTAACTTTTACATTTTTCCAAAATTCCTCTCTTAATGTTTTTATATCTCCAATCGCATGTTCAAGATTAGACTTGTTCCTTGACATTCCACAATAATCCCATACAATTTTACCTAAATCTCTATGAAAGCTTTCTACAGATCTGTTTCCATTGTTTTGAACCAATATCTCATTTTGTTCTTTTGCTTTTTTTTCTGCTAATTCAAAAGATTCATGCCGAGTGTCAATAGGTTCTGTTCTTATATCTTCAGATAAGTATTTCCCTATTGTATATGGTAAAACAAAATATCCATCTGCAAGTCCCTGCATTAAAGCTGATGCTCCTAATCTATTTGCTCCGTGGTCAGAAAAATTGCACTCGCCGATTGCATATAAACCAGGCACTGTCGTCATTAAATCGTAATCCACCCATAATCCGCCCATAGTGTAATGAACCGCGGGGAATATTCTCATTGGGGTTGAATATGGGTTGTCTCCGGTTATTTTTTCATACATAGCAAATAAATTCCCATATCTAGCTGAAACCATATCTTTCCCTAATCTCTTAATTGCATCTTTAAAGTCTAAATATACGGCCAACCCTGTTTCACCCACTCCATAACCCTCATCGCACCTTTCCTTAGCTGCTCTAGAAGCGACATCTCGTGGTACAAGATTACCAAATGCCGGATACCTTCTTTCAAGATAATAGTCTCTTTCATCTTCTGGTATTTGATGAGCTGGGCGACTATCTCCTTTTTTCTTTGGAACCCAAATCCGACCATCATTCCGCAATGATTCAGACATAAGGGTTAACTTTGATTGATACTCACCAGATACTGGAATACAAGTTGGATGTATCTGTGTAAAACATGGGTTTGAAAATGCTGCCCCTTGTTTATATGCTTTCCAAGCAGCGGTTACATTGCTACCCATTGCGTTGGTTGATAAATAATAAACATTTCCATACCCGCCCGTAGCAAGCACAACTGCATGCCCAAAATGTCTTTCGAAATCCCCAGTTAAAAGATTCCTTACTATGACACCCCTTGCCTTACCATCAATTTTTACAACATCTACCATTTCATGACGGTTATACATCATAACGTTTCCTTTGGCAATTTGTCTACTAAGCGCACTATATGCACCAAGAAGTAGTTGCTGTCCTGTTTGCCCCCTAGCATAAAAAGTTCTAGAGACCTGAACTCCACCAAAAGATCTATTATCTAGAGTTCCGCCATATTCACGCGCAAAAGGAACGCCTTGCGCAACACACTGATCGATTATACTTGAGCTTACTTCGGCCAATCTATATACATTGGCCTCTCTAGACCTATAGTCACCGCCCTTAATTGTATCGTAAAATAAACGATATACAGAATCTCCATCATTTTGATAGTTTTTCGCTGCATTTATTCCTCCCTGTGCCGCAATAGAATGTGCCCGCCTCGGGCTATCTTGAAAGCAAAAAGATTTAACCCTATATCCCATTTCTGCTAGTGATGAAGCCGCAGATGCACCAGCTAATCCAGTGCCGATCACAAGTATTTCTAACCGTCTTTTATTTGAGGGACTAACAAGAGGCACACTTGATTTATAATTAGACCACTTGGTTTCAAGTGGTCCTTTTGGAATTTTACTATCAAGAATCATAGCTGTTTAACATATAAATAAATTGGTATTGAAGCAAAAACTGCAGGGATGATTAAAGCAATAGAGCCAGCAATATATTTAAATGACTTTTCATAACTTTGAGATTTCAAGCCTAATGTTTGTATTGCCGAATCAACACCATGTCTTAAATGTAGAGACAGAGCTATCATGCTTATAACATAGAAAGCAGTATAAATAGGGTTTTGAAATGCGCTTACTGTAATTAAGTATAGGTCTTTTATTTTCGTTCCATCATTTAAAAATTGATAAGGAACATTTCCAAAGTGCATTTCATACCAAAAACTTTTCATATGAATAATAATAAAGAATAAAATAACGATTCCAAGAAGCGACATGTTTTGTGAAGACCAACTACTGTTTTTAACTCCGCTAGAAACAGCATATTGTATCGGGCGAGCTTTCCTGGATTGAATAGCAAGATAGAGCGTCAAAACTATATGTAATAATATTGACGTATATGTTATTATTGATAGCAGCTTGACAAAAGGATTTGTTGTCATAAACAGCGCATATTGATTAAACTGCGTTTTCCCCTCAACGCCAGAGATAAAAAGCTGCAGGTTCCCAACTAGGTGCCCAAAAAGAAACAAAATCAAGAACAAGCCAGTTAGTGCCGCTAGAACTTTTCTAAAAATTGATGAACTAAAATATGTATACATGTGAACATCCAAACAGATTTCAATCTAGAAATTAATGTATTTAATGCTTAAGGACTTAAAGAATCGGTAGGGTAACTATTCATTCAAAAAAATTGAAAAACAAAAACTACAAAAGAATAATAAAGTTAAAATATATAGAATTGGTTTTAATGGAGAAGTTGGTAAAAAATTAAAAATAAGATAGTACACCCCCAAAAGCGTTGTTAATAAAACTAGATATATGTAATTCCTCGATGATTGCGTCCCCAGTCTAGTTATATATAGGTATGAAAAAATTAAACCTCCAATTGTAATTAGCCATAGACCTAAAAACTTATAAATAACTTTTAGATATTCAGGCAGGTATTCATTTATTGAATGATTAAATAATACGGTAAAACTAGTTTTGATTAGTGCTTCATTTGGGTGTCTATCTAATATCCATGGCTCAGGGTGAAAAAACCAAGTTAAGCCAAGTAAAAAAGATAATACTCCTATTAAAACGATAGGAATAAAAACAAAGTTATGCACTATATGTTGGCTTTTTATCCTGTGTTTGTAAACTAAATGGTTCATTTTTTATCACGTAATTATAAAAACTATCAAAAAACTTTTCTTCTCCTAACTTCCTATTTGCCAGTCCCTCAAGGGCTAGGTCCCCAAAGCATTTAACCCAATTAAAATAAGGCTTACCATCGGGGCCGATATTGTTTTTATCCAAACTTAGAGCGCACCTATTAAAAATCCTTCTTTCGCGCTCTGTCCATTTCGAGCAGATACTAAGAATTTTATTTCTAGTTTTTAGATCAGTTAAAACTCCTGTCCAAAAAGCTACTGGAGAAATTTCAAAACCCCTTGGGGGGCGATCTGAGCCTCTTACCTCAACAACATTTTTTATTCTTACATTAGTAAAAATCTGTCGAAGT
>CAZPIF010000197.1:0-3621 GCA_964586565.1 uncultured bacterium | reverse complement strand
TAGAAAATAATTATATTTTAATTAAAAATGATTGAGAGAATATTTCATCTTTTAGTCCAATATCTGGTTTGAATGAATTTATTTTCATTTCAGTTTTATTCCCATTTTCTTTTCTCATAACCATTCTTCCAGGAGTAGTAAATCCATTAATCTCAACAAAATCACTTAAAATTAATGTTTTTTCTAATACAGATTCATTTTTATAAAACTCTATCTTACATACCTGATAAGTTGAATTATTCATCCATATCTTTCTTGAAAAATAATTACTACTACTTTTTGGCCATGCCATTATTACTGTACACTGACCTCCATCAATAAAATCAGTGCCAATATACGCAAGACTATCAAGAACTGGATTTCTATTTTCTAAATCTTCATATATAAAATCTGTATTTAAAAATGACTTAGATTTTTCTTTGGCTTTAATTTTTTTTGCAGACTTTAATTTTGGAAGGAAAACCCATTGTTGTGTAGCTCCAGAACGCTCGACCCAACTTAATAAGCCAGTGCCTTTAACAATTTTTGGCTTGGTGAAACGTGCGACTGTTTTTGATCTATATTTACCAGAATTATATATTTTTTCATATCTAGTGAATTCTCTGATTTTAACTTTCTCTTTTCTCCCTTTTTTCCTCATGATCTCAACACGAATCTCCATAATTGATGTCATAGGTTTTTTAAGTGTATATGATCTCTCCATTATCTCTCTAGGATTAATGTCCTGACCATACATAAAAGAATAAATAATAAAAGAAATTATTGTAATTTTAATCATCACTACTATTATTTTTGTTTTTGATAATAAAAAATAATGATAATGGAGTAAAAATAATACATACCAAACTAGTTATCATAAAATCCTGCTTATACTTCAGCTCCACAATGCCCGATATCTGAAAACAAATAAAAACATACGTAATAATGATAAAATCCAAATAATCTTCCTTCAAATGAAAAAATATGTCACGAAATGACTTATTATTGACTGAAATTCCCGCCTCAGATATCCCATAGAACACAAGTAAAATTGTGGCTAATATTATTGAAACACTGAGAACTTTATCTTGACTATTTTTTTTCATTTAAAAAGAAATTTAGGCCTAATTAAACTAGTTAAAGCAGGCAAAGTTGCTAATGCACCAAACAAGCAAAATAATATAGAACCCATAACTAGTATGCCAAAGATTCTAACAGGGACGAAAACTGAAAATAATAATGCAGAAAAACCCATAACAACTGATAAGCCATTAAATAAAATGCCCTTTCCCGAAATCCGGAATGTATTTGCGATTGCCTCATCAAGCGAATCACCATCACTTAAGTGATCTTTTAGATGCCATAAAAAATGTACAGTATAGTCTACCCCAACACCAACCAGTATGCATGTCAACAATGAGGTGGTAATATTTAATGTAATATCGAGATACCCCATTAGCCCAAACATCATTGAAACAGATACCGCCATTGGCAATGTTGCAATCAATCCCCCAATCAGCGATTTGAACACAAAAGACATGATTATTAAAATAATAAAAACTGAGACCATAAGACTAACAAATTGACCACGAATCACCATGTGGTTAATTACACCCATTAACGTTGCTCCTCCTGTGAGGCTCATAGGCATATCATCATAAAAATTTGCATTGATGAATTGTTCAGTATCCTCAACAATCTCTGCAATAGCATATGTTTGAACACCCTGTAACCTTAGGAGAATTTGTGTATATGATGGATCTTCAATGTCATCAAGGATAAGATCAAACTCTTCTCCATCGGTTGAAATTGAATACATAAACATATATTGGTGTATCAAGTCTCTATCATCAGGGATGATTTCCAGAGACTTTTCACCACCATTAAAACTAGAATGCATCTTTTTAATTACATCTGATATGGAGTAAGATTTTGTAACAATATCATGTCGTTTTTTTATATGATCTGTTAGTTTTTCTATATTCCTTAATATTGATGGGTCAAAAATATCACCCTCAACTAAAATATTCATTTGCGTTGATCCACCAAAAGCATCACTAATCTTTGTATTGGCAATCCTAAGAGTTGATGATTTTGGAAAATAATGATCCGGATTGCTATCAACTTTTAAATCTTTGATTCCAAGAGTTAGCCAAATACTTATAATTGCTAATGATGTGAGCACTACCGTCTTATATTTTATAAAAAATTTGCCCATTCCAATTAAAAAAGCATCCATAGTGGATTTTTTTTCTTTGTTTAGAGCATATCTAGGTCTTGGTAATAGTACCAGAACAGAAGGAATCAATACGATACTTAGAATGAAAGCGATAAGGATACCGAAAGAAACCAATAGACCCATCTCCCTTGCTCTAGGAAGTGAATGTGAAAGTAAACATAGAAAACTAATCATAGTAGTCAACCCTGCTAGCAGTATTGGAACACCAACTTTCCGAATTGTTTTCCTTAGTATTTGACCTTTGGTGGATTCAGGATCTGACCTAGAATATTCAAAATAATGAGAGATAATATGTATTCCATAATTATTTGCTATTGCAACCAGCATAACTGGAATTAATGTACCAATAAATGCAAGTGGCATTTCGAACCATCCCATAATACCAAATGTCCATATTATTGAAAAACTTACTACAAAAAAAGGAAGAAATACTCCAGCCCAACTACGAAAGGATAACATCAGTAAAAATATACATAGCCCAATTGCAACGGGTGTAAAAACACGCATATCACGTTGCATGTATTCAATAACAGTTGCTCTTGTAATAGGAAGACTAGAAACAAAAAAATTCTCAGGGTAACTAAATCTATTTACTAAACCAAATATATCTTTTCTAAACTGAAATTCATCATATTCAAAAGATGAGTTTATTTGACAAATAAATGACAATGTCTTAAAATCGTTAGAAACAAGATTACCAAGCATCCCTGAGTTTTTGATTCGCTTTTTTAATTCTTGTACAGCCAATGAGTCAGATGGGATATCTATCAAAAGAGGTTCAATTTCAAATCCATTATTATCAGGCAAAATATAATTTTGGTTAAATATTGAAGTAACCCTACTTATCAAACCTATTGAATCAAGAGAATCTTGAAAAATTGAAAGTTTTTTCAATGTAACCTCTGAGAATAAGCTATCTGATTCAACAGCAATAATTAAAATATCACTACCAGAAAATAAACTATCAACCTTCTCCATTGACTTCACAATCTTATGGTCACGAGGAAGACTTGAGCTAATTGCAGGATCCATTTCTAATTCAAAAATCTTCCATCCAATTACAATTGTAATAAAAATCACAGTTGCGATAATTGTCCGCGGATAATGTGCATCAAACTGAAATAATGCTTTTGAAAGACGTCTAAGGTTCATAGTTAATTAATAAATTTAATTATTCCATCTGAAGATTGGAATTCGTTCTATATAATTTTACTCTGTTTGTAATTTCATACATGAAGCACAATACCTTCAAGGAAAAAATCCCAGCTATATTATTTGGAAATGGAGAAGTACCTAAACATCCAATTGTAATAAAAACATTAAACCGCGCAAAAAAAATTATCTGTCTTGATGGAGGAGTTGATAAACTCATAAAAATTGGATATGAGCCTAAATATGTCCTT
>CAZPIF010000196.1:0-3651 GCA_964586565.1 uncultured bacterium | reverse complement strand
AGCTCACTCTCTTTATATTTTTTTACCTCAGATGGCTCTGAAACCTTCAACAGTCCCTGAGATGAGCTAGTTAAATCAAAAATAAGGTCCTCTGTCATTGTCTCCAAATAGCCAAACTCACTGTAGCTACCTACGTCCATGTATAGTACCGCGATTGAATCGATACTGTCTTTTCGAAAGAAAAATAAGTAGACCAATAGCGGAATCAAGAAAAGCGCTCCTACTCCTGAATATACAATTTTTGATGAGGACTCCAGTTTTGCTGATACATCAGATAATTTCGTCTCTGGAAGCCCGTGAGATATAATACAGTAGACAGTAACATCCTGGCCTACACCCTTTAGCTTTGGCTTCCCAAGGTACTTTGTCTTATAGTGCATCTCTCTTACTATCGCATCATAAACTTTTCCTGAGATAGCTATTCCTCCGGGTGCGGAGAACGCCTCTATCCTAGAAGCGACATTTACATCGTCTCCTATGACATCATTTTCTAGCATGAGCACCTCTCCCTGGTGGATACCTATACGAAGTGAGAGCTCCTCTATTGAGACAGCTTTTTCTTGGATTTTTATTGAGCAATTAACTGCGTCAGTCACCGTATCAAAAAGTAGCAAAAGGCCATCACCCATCTCTTTTAGCCATTTCCCACCATGCTCTTCAACAAGAGGTTTAAATAGATCTCTTTGTTTTTTTATTAGATCGGAGGCTAGAGTCTGATCACGGGCAGTTATTTTGGTGAAGCCAACGATATCAGTGAAGACAATGGCCGCTAGTTTTCTTTTTTGGTCTTCCATTATAAACAGAATCTACCGATCATAGTCCCATACAGATTTCATAAAAGTGATAATAAGAAATTGCATCCATATCAGAGAAATAGGTCAACGATATGGATGCACAAAAATATTATTTCATCAAAATTAGTTTACCCGTGATTCTCATATCTCCAGATCTTAGCTCTGAAAAATACACTCCGCTTGCCATTCCAGAGGCATTCCACTTCACCTCATAGAATCCTTGATGCATATTTTTGTCAAGCAGGGTCGCTACGAGTTTACCCTTTATGTCATAAATCTTCAGTGATGTATTTTTTGATTCAGTAGCTCCCACATCGAAACGAATAGTCGTAACCGGATTAAAAGGATTTGGATATGCTGAGTGAAGCTTATACACGCTTGGTAACTTATCATTAACAAGATCGACAGCAACATATTCAGCGGGAATCATATATCTGGCACCTTTTATCTTGAAAGAGGAAATATCTTCAAGTCCACCTAAAATTTCAGAAAAACCTTCGTCTTCAAAGCACATATCGTAATCAATACCATCTGCTGTCTCGAAATCCTCACAAGGGTTAGACTCATTCCATCCGACTAAGGTATCAAACGGCACGAGAGGCCCTTCACTATCAATAAAATAGTAGTAGATACCCATGGTATCATACTGTGTATATCCATATTCATCTTCATAAACATGAAATAGTGTGAGACTATCAGATCCATGTGAGGTCCATGAGAAGTCTTCTGTCTCCTCTACCTCTCCATAATATTCTTCAGAAATATAAACCTCTTGCCCCGTACCATCAGAATTAAATGTCATCCACACTCTTTCATTAGAGGAATCAGACTCCATCATTCCTAGCAAGTCAAGTTCTGTCTCTACACCAGCCTCTAGTTCAATAAGCCCAGGACCAATTTCACCATCCAGAGACAGGGTCCAATCCTCATACTCATGCACTAATACAATTTCTGAGAATTCAACTTTATATGTTTCATTATTAATACTGACACTGCCCTCTGAGCCTTCTACTAAACTAAATTCAACCCACTCGCTACCATTGTGTACCATTGCTTCAACCACATCAATATTATCCTCTGAATCCGTACTTGAGCCAAATGTAACTATGGTGGGAGTAGTAATATTATCAGGCGAAAATCCAAACATTGCTGCAAAAAAGTCCATAAAACTCATATTAAGTACGGAGCCAAGTTCTGTGTGATTATCTCTTAGTTCGCCTTCACCTTCATCTCCTTCAGCATACCCCGCCAAATATGAAGCGGCACAATCACCGTCTCCAGCATCGCAGAACCAGCATACACAGTGCTCGTCCCCAGATCCAAAGCCTACACTTCCGTCATTGTTGATGTAAATCGTGTTGTATGTCCATCCGAAAAATGTAAATTCATTATCCAGTTCAAACTCAGCATACCCATCATCCTCAACATATATCTCATTTGAATAAGAACCAGGAAGAATAGCTACAGATTCCTTAGAGGTAGAGTATCCTGACCAGTACTCATCAGGTGTGAATGTCACCTTCGTATTTTCTAGGTCCAATTGATTTTCCATTGAAAAACCTTCAACAGGATTCTCATTAGGCTCATTGTCCACACTAAGGTCAACACCTGTGTAGATGCCGCTACCATCAGCCAAACCGATCGCCAGGCCACCGGGTGCATTATCTGTTTCCTCACCAGATAGTGACAGACCAAGAAAGGACAGCACCACCTCTCCTGTCTCATACATTAATTGAATCTGAAATGTTTGCAGTGATGACTCATCCTCATATAAAGGTACATTGACGAAGGTAATAGTTGCAGCACCATCCCCATCGTCAAAATAAACCCCGCCTGAGCTGGGATCAAGGTCTGTCAAATAGGCTCCGATTCTGGGGCCATAGCTATAGTCACCATCGTCTCCACCTTGATCATCTTCAGATGAGACCATAAAATATTTTAATTCTGATGGTTGCTCGGTATCTGGGATTGTTGTTGTTGCAGTTACTACGCCATTTCCCTCTGTCATAGCAATCATAGACATAGGATCAGGAAAAGACTGGTCACTGTCTACGGTAATAAACATATCATTTTTTTCATGAAGGACGTACCATTCTCCAATCAAATCTTCAACATCACGCGTGCTATGCACCTGATGATGTGATGATGGTGGTATAAATTTGATTAAATCTTCTTTTGATTCGATTTTATATCTGTGTTTTATTGTATTTACCATCTCCATGAGATGATCAGGGAATTGATCTTTGGCAAGACAAAAAGATAGTGAAAAAATTAGAGTAACGATTGTTTTCATAGACTCCTCCTGCTGGTGATTATGGTATATGATTTACTGACATAACTTAATATATAAGCATGGAAAAAGAACAAGGTTAAAATTCAGATGATGATAAAAAATTAAATATTCTAATGATCCTGATAGCATTTTGCATTATCTATATAGACCATAATAGTCAGAAATGCATTACAGCAGGACATATATTTCCTTGATTAAAACTTATATTTTGATAATTATATTTATAACTATACAAGCACTATATATATTTTAGTTAAAGTGTTTTATTAGATAATTATCGCTTCAGAATAAAAATATTATCTAAAAAAAGGACGCCTGTAATCGAATTCCGGGTACTAGGGAATGAAATTGATTCATTATAATAGGCTTTAAAGAAAGTGCCATTGCCTTTTTATCTTTCTCTAAATAAGAATTTTCAGAATTTTTATTTGCCACCTTTTTGAATGTATAATACCAGCCTGAGTTTAATGCTGCCATATTAAGCAGTATCCTTATGTTTGATGATAAACTACCCTCAACCAGAATACCCACTCCAACTCTGATTATAAAAGCAGCACCAGTCCC
>CAZPIF010000195.1:0-3664 GCA_964586565.1 uncultured bacterium | reverse complement strand
TTGGTACTGGTGCGGGTACTGTTAATGGACCCTTAGGGCTAGATGTGGATTATCAAGGAAATTTATATTACACTCAGGTAGGTGATTATTTTCCTGCACATATGATTATACCGAACTTTTCTGGTGATTTTGCGGTTTATACCTCTGGCTTCCAACCGGGTGCTGATGATATTATGGAAGCAGATAGGTTCTCCAATGCTGAAGATATTGCAGTTGATAATAATAAGAACATTTATGTTGTGGATAATGTGAATAGAGATGTCACGGTGTTTAATTCATACGGAGATTTTTTCAAAAAAGTAGGCTATGGACAAGATTCATTAAAAATATTGACCGAGCCGGTTGCTGCTACGGTTGACCAAAATGGTGTATTGTATGTATGTGATAGATCTGATGGTTCGATATATCGTTTTAGACTATCAAATGAATTAAATGAAGATATAATTCAGGAAGATTAACATTGCATATTTTAAAGAAAACGGTGTTTATTTTTATTTTATCTGGACTAATAATCGCCCAGATTGCCAATGATGTTTATTATGTAAGATATTTTGAGGATGAGCATAATTTTAAGGCAGATTTGTCAATGATGGCCTCGACACGCAGAGGAAAACCTCATTTAGCTGTAAGCTACAATGAGTTTGATCATCCGGTAAAAATTGAAAAATTATCCGCCTCTGGAACTATAGAAAAAAGGGAAATGCTAAAGTTTGATGAGACTGGTAAACTTGTAGAAAGGGCTGAGTATACTGATAGGTGGAAGTATTTAAGCCTTATCGTTTATGGCGATAGTGAGCCTTGGAGTAAAGAATATCGTGAATGGAGATATAAAGTAAATGAGCCTATGACATTCACAGACCAGCAAACTCATTTCACAATAGATGAGGGTTTCCATATATCAAAGATTATTTTTCAAACGGTTGATGGACAGCGGTATGGTCAGATAGAATTGGACTATGATTATCTAGGGAATCTTTATGAAGAAAGATGGCGTGATATGCCTTCAGCTAAAGTAATTAGAAGATTTAAATACAAATTTCAACACCTTTATAATTATATAGAACCACATTCAATGGTTCAAATATGGGAATTTGGCTATGATGGGCAATTGATATCTAATGTGGCTATAGACATGGCCCCAGCAGATCAACTATATAAAACCCCTCCACCAAGATCTAACAACACTCTTGACGAGGCAGATGTTATTGCTAGGGAGATTAAAGAGCGTAGAATACTTGTGCAAAATAATAGTATTATTCCTAGAACCACATTGGATGAACTTATACTCGTTAACGGTGAGAAACTTTTTGTTGATTATGTTGATGTATCAGAAAATGGAATCAAGTTCCGTATGGAGAAAGAAAATGACATTTTGACACTTCCTTTACACCGTGTACGTTCTTTGACCTCAAGGATGGGAGATGTAATTTATCCAAGACCAATTCATTTAAATAATCAATGAAAAAAGCAAAAATAATAAAATATGTATTCTTAGTCTCATTTTTTTATGGACAAGAATATCCTCCTCCTACAGATTTAATTACCATTCCTACAGCTGGGACTCTGGTTAGAGGAAGTTTCTCAATGGATATGCGGATACAAGACGAGGGAGGACTTATCGCTGGACTTAGTGTAGGTATTACTGACAGGTTCCAGTTTGGACTATCTTATGGCTCACCCAATCTTATTGGTGATGACAGTCTAATGTGGTATCCAAGGCCAGAAGCGCGATTAAAATATCTTATAATCGATGAAGATATATCAATGCCTGGTATTGCTTTTGGTATGAATACACAAGGTCTTGGCCGATACTATGATAGTGATTCTTTACAGAGGTATGCAACGAAAGCACTAGGTGTTTACCTTGCAGCTTCAAAGAATTGGAAATCACCAGTTGGTAATTTGGGTGTGCACTCTGGAATTAATTATAGTTTTCTTGAGTCAACAGATGGGGATGACGATCCAAATTTATTTTTTGGATTGGATCTTGAATTAAATCCTGAGTTTTCTGTATTGTTAGAATACAATAGTGCATTAAATGAAAATGATATGACTGCCAAGACTATGTCAATCAGTAGAGGCGGGTATCTTAATGCGGCTGTGCGTTGGTCATTTGTAGAATCTTTGCACCTTGAATTAGATCTCAACAACCTTCTTTTTGATGATGACATAGTGGAATATTTTAAACGTGAGATCAAAATAACTTATATAGAATACTTTTAGTATTTACATTTTATGAAGAGTCTTATTGCCTCTACTCTTTTCTTTTTTTCTTTCATTCTTGCAAATAGTGCGAATATGGATTCTGCTATATCTTTATATGATCGAAGAGCAGAAAATGCTATAGGTCTGATTGCAGATTCAAAAATTATTGATAAAGCTATTATTATGTTTACAAACGAAATGAAAAATTTGGATAGTGAATTAGATGCAGGGGTGTATTTACTTCGTTGTTATTATTATAAAGGTAAATTTTGTGTAAAGGATGATAATAAAAGAAAAAATATATATAATGAGGGTAAGTTGTTAGGCGAAAAACTAATTCAAGTTTATTCAGAATCAGCCGCGGCACATTACTGGTATTTAGTGAACCTAGGTAGTTGGGCAGAAATCTATGGCATATTGTCTGCAGCGAAGGAAGGGGTGGCAAATACTATGCGAGAGTATTCTCAAAAAATTATAAGTATTGATCCTAATTATAGCGATGGAGGAGGATATTTTATGCTAGGGGCTGTTCATTTAAAATCTCCCTATATTCCTTTCATACTATCATGGCCAAATAATGAAAAAGCTCTTAAGTACTTAACATTAGCTTATGAAATGGGAGACTCAACACCAAGCCAAACAGTCTATCTGGCTAGGGCATTATATAAAAATGATGAAAAGGATAAGGCAATATCTTTATTAAGTTCATTAATAGAGGAACCCATATCAGAATCATATAAATTAGAGGATCTAGACCAACATGAAATTGGAAAGAGACAATTAGGAGAATGGAGATGAAATACTCTCTCGTATTTATATTATTACTAAATGTTGCGCTATCTCAAAAACTTGTGCCCAGATATTGGAATAGTTTATCTACTCACGTTACCGTTGGTGTTCCACTTATAGAAGATGAGTCTTTAATTGGGGGGAAGGTTCAACTTAAGGTAAGTTTTGACAATGGTAATTCATTTATTGACCTTGGTGAAAAATCGGTTATTGATGAGGATGATATTGACAATGTTAAGCGAGTAATAGTTTCTGCTGATATTTTTGAGAGTATAAAAGGCTTTGAAGAAAAGGTAAATGCAAAATTTATTGCTAGAGTGTGGGATCGAGCAGGGAATACCATAACGGGGAATATAAGCGATAGTTTGCTTACAGTTGATCAGGTTCTACCAGAAATAACATCAATAGAGATAACTTCTTCAAATGAGCTTGATTCAAAAAAAGCCACCGCTGGAGATTCAATTACATTCCAGATAAGTGCTAATGAACCAATTGGTAAACCTATATTTAATATCAATGATGAAGTCTATGATGGAGCCGTAGGGCTTGATAAATCATGGATGCTGGTTTATCCTGCTGATGAGGCTGATGATGGGATAATAACTTTTGAGGTGAACTATAAGGATCTGGCTGGTAATCCAGGGGTATCAGTTACAAAAGCTTCAGACGG
>CAZPIF010000194.1:0-3671 GCA_964586565.1 uncultured bacterium | reverse complement strand
CTAAAGCAACAGCTGCCAGGGAGTTAAGTATATTATGTTCACCTGGAACATTTAACTCTATATCTCCCAAGCATTCCTCCGAACGAAAAACAGAATATGTGGATTTATTTTCTTTAAAGTGTAGGTTTCTCGCTCGATAGGCCGCATCCCTTGACCGTCCATAGGTAGTCATAGGCCTCTCAACTAATGGTATTATTTCTTTCAGTGCCGGTGAATCTATGCAGGCAATTATTTCACCATAGAAAGGTACAGATTTGCAAAATTGTACAAAGCTTTGTTGTAAATCTTTAATATCTTTATAGCAATCAGTATGCTCAAGTTCTATATTAGTAATAATTGCAATAGTTGGTTTTAATGCTAAAAAACTTCTATCAAATTCATCTGCCTCAACAACGATCAAATCCCCAGAACCAAGTTTTGAATTTGTATCTATATTATGTACTAGTCCACCCACTACAAGTGTTGGGTCTTTCTCTGCATAAGATAGCATTGTCCCAACTATAGATGATGTTGTTGTCTTTCCATGAGTACCACCTACAGCTACACTAGTTTCTTTGACGGAAATTAGTTCTCCTAGCATTTCAGCTCTTTTTATTGTAGGTATCCCTTTTTTTCTTGCATAAATCAATTCAGGATTATTTTCTGGAATTGCACTTGAGTAGACAACAACATCGATGTCATTTGTTATATTTTTGTGATCATGTCCAATATTTATATCAATACCCATATCTTTGAGTCGTATAATATTTTCATTATGATTAAGATCTGAACCATGGATGTTAAAATTTAGATTCATAAGTAATTCAGCTATGCCGCTCATTCCAATTCCACCAATTCCTACAAAAAATATGCTATCTATTTTCCTGAATTTCATGCTAGAGCCTCATAGATATGATCAACAATTTTTTCCGTTGCATTAGGATGTCCTAGTTTCAAGGAGGACTTAGACATTTTATTTAATTCATTTTTATTATGAATTAGATTCATCACTGTATATAAAAATGTTTTTGGATTTAATGTTTTTTCAACAAGAATACGTGCAGCACCCGCTTCGACTAGAGACCTAGCATTTTTTGTTTGATGATCTCCTGCAGCATGAGGGTATGGGATTAATAGCGCGGGTTTTCCACATACAGTTATCTCTGCAAGAGTTAAAGCACCGCTTCTACATATTAATAAATCTGATATTGCATAAGCTTCAGCCATTTTATTAATAAAAGGTAAGATACGAGTATTTCTAGATTCCATTCCCGAGTATTTTGCATAATCAAGATATCCAGTTTGCCAAATAACCTGTATCCCTGCATTTGAAAGATTTTTTACTACCTGACTCATTATTTTATTCAAGTAAGCAGAACCTTGACTTCCTCCAAAAAGAAAAATGGTTTTTTGATTAATATTGAAATTGAAATCATCGAGTCCACGATTTTTATCACCGTTATCGATACCTTTTCTAACAGGGTTACCAGTAACTACTATATTATCTTTTTTAATATTTGTATCTAACTGATCAAATGCAACGCACACTCTTTTTGCTTTATTTGCAAATAATCGGGTGGTTATTCCAGGAAATGAATTTTGTTCTTGTAAAATTATAGGGACCATTTCAATTTTTTTAGTAGCCATGAAAAGAGGTAGAGCTGATGCGTATCCACCAGTTCCAATTATAATTTCCGGTTGAAACTCATTAAATAAATACTTCACTTTTAATAAAGATCTAATTATTCTGAATGGCAGGATAGTATTACGACATATACCCTGAAAGTTTAGTCCTCTTTGAAGGCCTCGGATTGGAAGGAGAGTATGCCATACATCTTTAATTGGAAAAACTTTTGCTTCAAGGCCAAATGAAGATCCAACATAATGAATTTGAGCTTTTGGGTCTCTTATATTAATCTCTTCACCAATTGCTAAAGCAGGAAATAGATGTCCTCCTGTTCCTCCACCAGTTATAAGTATTT
This sequence comes from uncultured bacterium, assembly GCA_964586565.1. GTDB lineage: Bacteria > Fidelibacterota > Marinisomatia > Marinisomatales > UBA1611 > NZWG01. The sequence goes on along the minus strand of CAZPIF010000194.1, from coordinate 1,710 downwards.
TTTTATTAACCATAGCGAGTAGCACTCCATGGTCTACCATTGCCAATCGATTTTGGCGACTGTGATATATTTAATAAAATGCCCATCATCGCCATGTTGACCACCATCCCTGAGCCACCATAGCTGACCATGGGCATTGGAAGACCAGTTACTGGCAAAATACCCGTAACTACTGCCGCATTCACGAAAGCATATTGGACTAAATTGAGACAAATTCCTATTGAAAGAAATATTCCAAAAGGATTAGTACACATCTTAGCTATTTTTAGTCCTCTTAAAAATATAAGTAGAAATAGAGTTAATACCGGAGCAGTACCTATGAGGAATCCTAATTCTTCGCCTATTATAGCAAAAATAAAATCTGTATGTGGCGTAGGAAGAAAATGATTTTTTTCGATACTATTACCTAAACCGACACCAAATATTCCTCCATTACCAAGACTTATTAATGATTGGTTAGCTTGGTATCCTATATCAGGATTATTACCTATCCCTAAAAAACTCAATATTCTTTGCCATCTATATTCACGAGATAATAATACAGGAATCAGTATTAGTAGTGCACCAGATCCTGTTAAAGATAATTGTGAAATTTTGGCACCTCCTATAAACAATATTGCTACCCCAATCATACCAATCATTAGAGCTGTGCTATAGTCTGGCTGGATAATGACTAATGCCATAATAATTCCTAGTACACCAAGCGCTGGTAATAAACCAAGTTGAAAATCTTGCAGCTTTTCTCTCTTTTGATCTACATAATATGCCATGAAAAGAATGACAGAAAAACGAGCTATATCAGAAGTTTGTAAAGACAATGATCCAAGGCTAAGCCATCTAGCTGGTTTATACCATGAGTGACCATTGGCAAGATAAAATATCTTAGTTATTATTAATAAAAGTATAGAAACAATAATAAGATATGGAGCTATGTTCTTCAGCTTTCTGTAATCTATCAGTAAAAAACCAAATAGAAAAAAAACACCGACTAGTAATCTTTTTAAATGGTTCTGTAAAAACAACATTTCAGTTCGCCCATTTGATGAGGAAAATGATTCATACCAGCTTGCGCTATAAAGCATTATCGTGCCTACAACTGCAAGTATACTAAGATATATAAGTAATTGACGATCATATCTTTGTATTATTATATCAATCATTTTTTTTGAGTTCATGGATAGTTTTCTTAAAATTTTTTCCTCTTTGTTCATAGTCTGAAAATTCATCATAGCTGGCACATCCCGGAGATAACAAAACTATATCTCCGGGCTTAGCCAGTGATTGGGCTTTAATGACTGCAGAGTTAAGATTAGTGACTTGCACTAATCTTACCGCATCCCCTAACGCAGTTTTTATTTGCCCGCCAGCTTCTCCATAAGAGATTATTGCTCTTATATGACATGACTTGATATGTGGAAGGAGTAGCCGAAAATCTGATCCTTTATCATAACCGCCTAATAGAAGGATAATTGGTTTTTCAAAGGTAAGTAACGCGACAATCACAGATTGAATATTTGTTGCCTTGGAATCATTAATGTATGCAATATTATTCATTACTGTAACATGCTCTAATCGATGCTCGATGCCCTTAAAGTTTTTCATAATATTTAAAATATGTTCTTCAGGTATACCTAATAGATGAGCGCACGAGGCTGCAGCAAGAAAATTATATAAATTATGTTTTCCTGGTATACTTAGGTTGTTTGAATT
>CAZPIF010000193.1:0-3686 GCA_964586565.1 uncultured bacterium | reverse complement strand
GCATTAATCGAAAATGGTAGACCTATTATTGGAGTATTATATAACCCTGTTACTAAAGAAGTTTTTACTGCTGCTAAGGGAATGGGTGCAAGACTTAACAACAGATTAATCAATTGTGTTTCAAAAGAAACAACAAATGAAATGGTAATACTTAATAGTCGTTCAGAGACTAAAAAGGGGTTGTGGGCCGAATATGAAAATAAATTTGCGAGGCTTAAAGCTGTTGGTTCTGTTGCCTATAAACTAGGTCTTACAGCAGCTGGTGAAGGTGATATTTTTGCATCTCTAAGACCAAAAAATGAATGGGATATTTGTGCAGGAAATTGTATTGTTAATGAGGCTGGTGGAAAACTAATTGATTTAAATGGTAATCAAAGAATCTATAACCTTGAGAATACTTTGATTGAGCCTGGTCTTATAGCTGGTAATAAAGAAGCTGTCGATCAGACATTTTTAATATTAAAACCTTAATATTTATTATTAAAAAAATAGATTATGCTCTGATGGTTCGGAATATGGGTTTTATTCCTAATAGAAACCACTATAGTAATAAAAAATAATGATAAATTCTGATCTCTTATTTTGATTATTCTTCGTGGTATCATGTTTAAAAAAATAAATAATTAGGTATTCATTATGTTAAATATTCCAGTTGATGCAATTCCATGTTTAGATAAAGGATTTGTTCGGTTAGTAGATTCAATGGGCGGTGATGATGCGATTGTACAAGCAGCTCGTGTTAGTTATGGTAAAGGGACTTCCAAAGTATCACAAGATCGAGGTTTAATTAGATATCTTATGCGCCACCGACATACAACTCCATTAGAAATGGTAGAGTTCAAGTTCCATTGTAAGATGCCAATATTTGTGGCCCGACAGTGGGTACGTCATCGTACAGCAAATATCAATGAATACTCCCTTAGATACTCTGAAGCTAGAGATGAGTTTTATTGTCCAGATCCTGAGTTTATTCAATTCCAGAGTACGTTTAATAAACAGGGTAGAATGGGAAAGGTATCAAATGAGCTTAAACAAAAGGTACAAGACTATTTTAAGGAAATATCAGAAAGAAGTTTTCAAATATATTCAGAACTGAATGAAGCAGGTGTTGCAAGAGAATTAGCAAGAGCAGTTCTTCCAGTTAATTTGTATACTGAATGGTATTGGAAAAATGATTTACACAACCTCCTTCATTTTATTGGTTTAAGGTCTGATAATCATGCACAATATGAGATACGTGTATTTTCTGATGCTATGGCTCAATCAGTTAAAGAAGTTGCTCCATTTGCATGGGAGGCATACCAAGATTATGTAGTAAGTGGACTCAAATTTTCAAGAATTGAGCAAGGTATTCTTGAGAAAAATCTCCCTCATCGTGTTATCGATGATATTTTGGAAGACATAGTCTATCAAATAACAGCTACTCTCCATGTAAATAAACCACGTGAAGATCATGAGTTATTTTCTCTATATCAAAAGCAAGGTGGACATGATTCTGAAAATGATTTTAAACTAAAATGGAAATCAGGGGAGATAAAAAATGGAAATGTTAGAGAACTTCGTGAGTTTAAAGAGAAGTTAGTATCTTTAAAAAAATAATTATGATTTGATTATAATAAATTGTCCATGTCTTTATTTAATAGAACTGAGGTCATAGATAAGAATTTCATAAGGTTTGTACATTCTGAAAAATTCCCAAAAGAAAAAAATAAAATACTTTTAAATAAAACTGATGAAAAAAAAGTAGACCTTATTTCTATTTTTGAATCCCAGATAACCAGTCGTCATATGGACATTACTGCGCGTTCATTAAAAGATAAAGGTGAGTGTTTTTATACTATTGGTAGTTCAGGACATGAGGGTAATGCAGTATTTGGTAAAGTTTTCCCATATAAAGATATCGCCTTTTTACACTACCGGAGTGCACCCTTTTTTTTAGAGCGTTCTAAACAACTAGCTCATTCTACACCAATTTATGATATGGCTTTATCTTTTGTGGCATCTTCTGATGACCCAATTAGTGGGGGGAGGCATAAGGTAATAGGCAGTCATGAGCTTAATATTCCACCTCAAACCAGTACAATTGCAAGCCATATCCCTAAAGCAGTAGGTACTGCATTTTCTATTGATAGAGCCAGAGATTTAAATATTCTAGAACGAAGTTTGATTGATGATAGTATTGTACTTTGCAGTTTTGGAGATGCTAGTGCTAATCACGCTACAGCATTAGCTGCTTTTAATACTGCTTGTTTAGTATCTACTCAAGGAGGACATATCCCGATTATTTTTATATGTGAAGATAATGGAACTGGGATATCTGTTCCTACAGATGAGAATTGGATTGAGAGAAATTTTTCTAACAGATATGGAATAAATTATATCAAAACAGATGGGATGCATTTAATTGACTTGCTAATCAAGGCTAAAAAAGCAGAACGAATATGTAGATTAAACCGTCTTCCTGTATTTTTGCATATGAAGACAATTAGATTGATGGGGCATGCTGGTTCAGATATAGAAGTGGGGTATAGGTCAATAAATGAGATTGAAAATGATGAATTTAATGACCCATTATTACATTCTGCTCGTATTTTGATTGAAAATAATTGTCTATCCAAAGAAGAGATTGTTTCTTTATATGAAGACAAGCGTAAACAAATAGAACATGTTTTTATCACAGCTGTTTCAAAACCTAAACTAAATACATTGACAGATGTGATGTCAAGTATTACAGCAAACTTACAAAAAAAATTGCGTCCCAGTCTCCCTACCTTAGCTTTGAGAAAAAAAACTTTTGGGAAAGAGTTTAATAGAATAAAAATTCCGCAGCATATGGGTAAGTTGATTAACTACGCTCTTACAGATATCCTTTTACAGTATCCTAATTCGATTGTTTTTGGTGAAGATGTAGCTCAAAAAGGAGGAGTTTATAATGTTACATCAGAACTTTATAATCAATTTGGTTTGAGGAGGGTATTTAATAGCCCGCTAGATGAAACATCAATTATTGGTTTTGGTATTGGTCTAGGTCATAATGGATTTATTCCTATTCCTGAAATTCAATTTTTAGCATATCTCCATAATGCAGAAGATCAATTAAGAGGTGAAGCAGCGACTCTTCCTTTTTTCTCTGAGGGTCGTTATACTAATCCAATGGTATTGCGTATACCAGGGTTAGCATACCAAAAAGGTTTTGGTGGGCATTTTCACAATGATAATTCTTTAACAATTTTTAGAGATATTCCTGGTATTATTTTAGCTGTGCCTTCTAATGGCGCAGATGCAGTTAAGATGTTAAGAGCTTCAATGAAAGAAGCCTATGAAAATGGTCGGATAGTTGTTTTTATAGAACCCATAGCATTATATATGAAAAAAGATCTTCATGAAAACAAGGATGGTGAATGGGCTAATATATACCCTGATATAAAAGAAGAGATTAGTTTAGGAGAGTATAAGGTTTATGGTAGCAGCGAATCACTAACAATTATTACATATGGTAATGGTCTTTTTTTATCTCTAAAGGCTAAAAAAATGTTTGAGGAAAAATCTAGTAAAAAGATACAAGTTATTGATTTGAGATGGTTATCAGATATTAATATTACAGGGCTAATAAAAGACATTGGGAAATGTAAAAACATTTTAATTGTAGATGAGTGTAGAAAAACTGGATGCCATGGTGAGGGAAT
>CAZPIF010000192.1:0-3696 GCA_964586565.1 uncultured bacterium | reverse complement strand
AGCAATACATGGACCATCAACAACAGAAACTGTGATCTGAGGTGCTTCATTTATGGCTTTAAGTAATCGTCCAATATTCATGCTCATATCGATTGTCAATTTTTTCATGTTTTCTTTTTGATATGCTATTTGATGTAATTCATCTAGGTCTGCTCCAGAGCAGAATATATTATTCTTACCTCTAATGATAATTCCTCTGACCTTACTATTATTATGTGTACTATTAAGTAGATTAATCATTTCATCGATCAACTTAGATGACAGGGCATTTTTTTTATTTTTATTATTCAGAAAAATTGTTAACCAGCTATCATGATATTCTGTTTGACAATATTGTAAACCTTTTAGATCATCCATAATTACACCTTACTTATTTAAATAAATAAAAATTCATTTTTCCCTATCCAAGATTTTCATCTTTTTATAATAGACATAAAAATTCTGGAACAGATTTATTTTATTTAATTCCAAATTTGTTGATTAATTCTTCATCAATTGGGATTTTGTATTCAAGTAATTGTTGTGCATAAGCTTTACCCTGAGGGTCAATATTTAAACTGGCCATACCGCCTCCACCGAGTGAATTTTTTAACAAAAAATTAATTCCATTTATTCCAGGGACTTCCCAGCTCATTACCTCACCTTCAAGTATATGAGAAAAATATTCAGCAACTGCCTTAGAAGATAAAGCAGTTTGAATATACGGAAGAAATTCTGGTCTACGTGCTATAACTCCAATATTGGCATTATCTCCTTTGTCTCCACTTCTGGCAAATGCTAATTTGGAAAGAGGAACCGTTGTAGTCATACTATCATTCCTTATTGCATCCAAGCTCGATCTAAAATTATCTTGTTTTTTCACAAAGGAGGATGAGTTAGTAATATGAATAGGTTTAGTCTTGTTATTTAAATGCATCTCTATTTTCAATTGATCTTTTTCCATCAAAAATGAAAATAGATGTATTGATGGTGAAACAGGTGGGCGCCCACCAAGATAGTTTATAACGCCTGCAGGCATACCTGTTACTGCTTGAGCCATTTCGCGTGATAGAAATATTAGGGCAGACTTTTCTACATGGGTTGCCATTAATCGGAGTACTATTTCTCTGGAGTCACTATTTGAATTATCAGGACCATAGATTGAATCTGTACCAAGAAGGTCAAAAGAAATCTTTTTGAATGGTTCAAGATTATTATTAGCCAAAATATGACTAACTTTATCAATTATTGCATTCGCAATCAGGGCGCCCTTTTCCTTAGCATCTTTTCCACCTATTACTAGTGTCCCAGCAACACGATAACCATCCATATATGTAGCCGAAACTTTATATTGGTTGGTCGGTGCATAGCCCGAGGCTCCACTAACCATAACCCTATCTTTGCCAATCTCTTTAATAACAACATTAGTGAAATCGCATACAACATCTGGAAGAAAGTATTCAGCCGGATTCCCAATTTCATACAATAATTGTTCAGCAACAGTCCCGAATGTTACCATCCCGCCTGTATTATTTGGTTTGGAGACGATAAAATCACCATTTTTTTGAACTTCTACAATTGGGAATCCCATATTGTGAAACCCTTTTACATCTTTCCAATCAGTAAAATTACCACCAGTACATTGCGCGCCACATTCTATAATATGTCCAGCCAAGCTTCCACTAGCAAGTAGATCATATTGATTTTCATTCCATCCAAATTCATACATCAATGGTGCTAATGCTAGAGCACTATCTACGCACCTTCCTGTAATTATAATATCAGCATTTTCTTCAAGCCCTTTAACAATGCCTGGTGCGCCTAGATATGCATTAATACTTAAACAGGATTCTGGTATGGGCATATTGTTTTCTATCTCTGTTACCCTTGCTTTTTTCAGCGCATCTAATTTATGAGTAATATCATCTCCTGTTACAGTGGCAATGGTTAAATTGATGCCAGTTTCATCCGCAGATTTTTGTAAAGCTGCTTTACATGCTGCTGGATTGATTCCTCCAGCATTTGAGATCACTTTTATGTTTTTTTCTTTTATAAGTTTAAGTAATGGTGCTAATTGTATTATAAAGTCTGTAGCATATCCCATTTGCGGATTTTTTAATTTTGATCGTGCTAATATGGACATAGTTACTTCTGCGAGAAAATCAAAGACTAAGTAATCCAAGTCTCCTTTTTCAGCAAGCTGTTTTGCGGCTGTTGAGGTGTCTCCCCAGAATGCGGAGGCACAGCCAATTCTAACACTCTTTCTATTATCCATACATATAATCTTTGGTTATACTTTTTCTTGATTTAATGACTCACCAAGTCGGCGCATTATAATTGTTGCTGATTCAATAGATTTAACTGTATGTACACTTTTTCCTGCAGAATAAAACTTTTTCTTTTTTTGATTATCTTTTGAATTACTTTTATTCAGAAGATATTTTAATCGTATCAATGAATTTAGATTGAGCAAACTCCTTGTGAAATGTTTAAATCTACTTTTAAGCAATTTCTGTATAAGCCATGAATTTTCAGATTTATGGTCAGTTGATTTAATTACCGAAATTGGTACGCCTGTAAGGCGAGTTGTTGTAGCTATATCATCTTCACTTGCTGATACTATTGCATCTTTATAATCCTCTGGGGTATTACACTCTATTGTTGCAATAAACCTTGTTCCCATTTGTACACCATCATACCCAATCTTCATTACATTACCTAATTCATCTGAGCTTCCTACTCCCCCAGCACAAACTAATGGCAGGTCCAGATCATTTAATTCTTCGTACATAATTTCCATTGATTTTGATCCTAGATGTCCGCCCGCTCGATTATTTACACAAACGAGACCATCTACTCCGCAGTCGACACCCTTTTTTGCCCAGTCACGATTTGTTATGTCATGATATACGTATCCTCCAACCTCATGAACTCTTTGGCATACCCAATCTGGTTTTCCAAGTGATGTGATAAAAAATCGTATTCCTTCATCTAGCGCTATATCGATCCAGTCTGACATTCGATCTATATATTTTTTACTTCCTTTTTCTATAAGCGCATTAAAACCAATTGGCTTATCTGTCATAGATCGGATGTATTTTATTCCCTCTCGAAGTTCATAACCATGTACAAAGGTAAGACTTACAGGTTGAAGAATTGACATACCTCCACCATTTGAAGCTGCAGCTACAAGCTCAGGATTTGAGCAGGGGTACATTGCTCCGCATATTATTGGGAACTGAACACCAGTGTGTTCTATCAGGCGGTTATTATTAATTAATCTATTATTTTTCAATAAGATACTATGTTTGCATAGCCCACTAATTTTTCATCATTATGTTGATTAGAAACTAACAATTTTAACTTTAATTGTCTTTCTGAATCAACCTGGTTTACTTGTGTTACTAATCCACTACAGGTTAGTGAATCACCAATGTTTGTCATAGATGAAAATTTTACCCCATATTCTTTAATATTGCATTGGTCTATGTGGTTTGTGATTGCTTGTGCAAGGTAGCTCATTATAAGCATTCCATGAGCAATGACATTTGGTAGACCTGCTTTTTGTGCAAATTCAAAATCCAAGTGAATTGGATTATGATCACCAGAAGCTTCAGCATATTTTGAAAGTGTTGATTGGGTAATAGGTCTTATAATGAGCTTAGGTAAAGAGTCACCTACTTTGATTCTATTTATGTCAAAAGAAACCATGCTAAA
>CAZPIF010000191.1:0-3697 GCA_964586565.1 uncultured bacterium | reverse complement strand
ATAAAAAATACATTGTTAAAAAAAAACCCCGCAATTTTGCGGGGTTTTTTTATTTGTGAAATTACTCACCGGCAACAGATGCCTTACGATAATCTGTTACAAGTTTCTTTACTTCTCCGATTGCTTTTCTAGCACGCGATCCTGCAGCTTTGTTTCCGCCCATATTCTTCTCATGCTCAGCTTCAAAAGTATCAAAGTTGTTTTTTATTTGATCATATAATTTGCTAGTTTTTGACATTGTTATCCTTTTGTTTATGTTATCTAAAAATTTTAGGGGTGATATTAATATTAGTTTCTACTAAATCTTCTACTTATTTATTAAAAATATTTATTTCAATAAAATCATCTTTTTAGTCTTAGTGTATGAGGGAGTGTTAAGCCTATAAAAATACATTCCTGCGCTAACAACGATACCATTATCATTTAGTCCATCCCAGTTATAGCGATGTGTTCCTGAACCTAATTTTTCTTGTACAATTTTATCTACTATGTTTCCTAAAATATCATATATAGTTAAAGTAACCATTTCTTCACTTGCTATTGTAAACATGATCTCAGTTTCCGGATTAAATGGATTCGGATAATTTTGGTACAAGTTATATGCTATAGGCAAAACATCATTTTCAATATCTAGAAGAACATCAAGATTAATTTTAACCGTATCCGATACATCATAATTAATATCTGATACTACTAATGCACCTTCATAGCTACCAGCATCAAGCCCAGCTGTATTTACTTTGAATTCAAGGGAGCCAGTCTGACCTGAATTTAGTAATCCTGAACCTTCAGATTCTAGCCATGCAGGTGATATTGCAATCCGTATATTGTCAAGAGCCCAGCCTGCTCCCCATCCATTCTCAGCTGTTTCTTCAGAATGAAATACCACACGAACTGTCTGTCCCTGGTATTCCGACAAATTAAATTCTTTAGACACAAATTCATCTACACCACTAGTCTGAGTATGAATTGTGCTCCATGTGGATATATCATCTGTTACAATTCCTACATGGATCTGATGACCTGATCCTATATAACCAAAATAAGAATCAAACAATAAACGAGTAACAGAATTAACCGGAACATTGAATTCGGGAGTGAATAGCAGATCTTGGGTTCCATCAACACAGCCATTTATGCTACCACATTCAGATAGTCCAGCACAATTCGAACAAGCGCTGTATTGCCCATCATCTGCGAATACATAACTTCCATCACTCCATTCAGGAATATCAAAATATCCAAACCCTATCTGGGAGCTAATCCACTCTTCCCAGGCACTTAAATCTTCTGTGCCAACTATCCAACCACGACCTAATGAGGAACGCTCCCAACCTTGTGGAAGATCGTATACATAATATTCTGTATTCTCAGTTAAATCTAGTCCTTCAAAATCTTCATTAAAACTCAAGGTTGATGCGTTGCCAGAAAAATAATTTAATACGGAATTTGCTTCTCCATTATTGGTAAATGAAATAGAGAATTCTTGTGATTCATCCTGCGCTAATGCTACTGCAATAACATCTTCAGAAAAAGCAACACCAGGTACATAAGGATTATCAATTACAATATTTCCATTATTGATATCAAAAAAAATATTATCAACAGATCTTATCATTAACCTACCAGAGGCGGTTGGTGGTATAGCAGGAACATTAAATGAATAAGTACCATTGTTTGGTACATTCTCAAAAATAGTATGGTCAAAGTTATCCCCACCATCCAGTGACAACACTATATCTACAAATTGGCAATTTACAGTACCAGCATCATCAGTATTTGCAACATCCCATGTTACTGTCTGCTGACTATTGACCTCCCAGGTAGTAGGGCCATCCTGGGATGTAACACGAAATGGACCAGCCATTCCTTCTACAAAAAATTGAACATTCTTATGATTAACGGATCCTGAGTAGGGATTGTTAGTACGCACAATGAGACGCATATTAATCTCTCGAGATGAAAATGGTAATTTTTCCATAACAAGTGTATTGAAATAGCCAGCATCATTTGTCTCATAACTGTTTTCTAATAAAGAATTCATATCTGGAAAAACCCTCCTATAACCATCAGAGGTAGGGTCAACTGTCGAGAATAGTGGGCCCATTGTAGATGGGAAATAACCAAACTCATCGCTTGAAGGATCATTTAAATATTGTTCACTTGATGCATCATTTTGTTCCCATGAAAAAGTATATTCAGGCTGCATAGGTGAGCTATAGCCCTCTAGTGCAAATGGAGTATCCTTAGGGATGATATACCCCCCAGTGGGGACGATTACATCTGGTATAATATTATCAGTCTGAGAAGAAGCGTATCCTTCTACATAATTATAGGGAACAGAATTACCTGGCAATGATGAACGATAATTCATTCCAACTTCAATACTATGAGATGTATATGTCATACCACTATTACCTGGTACCGTTGCCGGTGGAGTGACCCAATACATAATGTTACCGCCAATTGAAGATCTAAATCCATCCTCTCTGGTAATATTATGGTTAGATCCAACATTATGCATTATTTCATGAGAGAATACACCAAAAGAGGGGCTATTTACTGAAGTTGGACCAGGACAATAAGCAAGACCACCACCATAGCCAATATCAAAACAAGCACCATATTCCCACTCTCTTGACTGAAAATCATCATCCCACCCACCAGGACCAATTACTGATTCAAGATATGGTTCTACCTCAGGGAGTTCACAATTTCTTGGGTTGCTAGCTTCAGGACACTCCTGCTTAAATTGAGATGGCGCAGGATTTGCATTAGTATGAATGATTAAGTCACTATCTTCTACCATTTGAAGCTGAAAACTTAGGTCTCTTATCCATAATAAATTGACCTGATTCACCATGGCAACCATCCAAGACAAACCACCCTCAACGGTACCATCAGCGACTTCTGCGTTTACATCTTCTGTCATAATACCTGCAAATCTATATGTTACAAGCTCGCTACCAACGGGGATACAGGGGTCATCTACTCCAACACATTCAGGAAATATATCATCATTAACATCTCTTGAAGTGTTGAGCAATTCATCTATTATTTCACAACTATTTTGACTATCTAATCCGTATTCGTAGACTACTTGGATTATATCATTATTAAAATGATTGAGTGATTTAAATACAGAATTACCAATTTCTGTAGAAACAAAACCAAATATTTTATTTTTATTTAAAACTATACTTGCCCTTTGTGAGGGATTATCGAGACCTATTCCCATATAACTTTCTATATCTGGGTAACGCTCGGCAAGAGCAGGATGCATCACCGATGTTTCATAGAACCGGAATGCTCTCTTTTCACCATTGCTTTGTAACATCTCCAAGACAACTGGTGAAAGAACTCGGTCCGATACACTTGGGGAAATATCTAATGATGATCTTAATTTTTCAGAATCTAACGATGCAGTAGTATTCTGACTCTGCGAGTTAATCTGGCTCCAAGGATCATAAGCGGAGATTGTCCCTGGTGTATTTCCATTTAGAATTTGTAAAAGAAAAACAGAAAGGAAAAATCTATTTAAAGCTTGAACAATTGAATTCATCAAAATCTCCTACTTAATTGAATTATAAATTAAAATTAAATGCTCCATTTTCATCAGGCAATATCTTGTGTATTTGAAAAATTTTATTTTAGTCAACATTACCAATTGAATCTGTCTTTACCATCCAATTCACAC
>CAZPIF010000190.1:0-3737 GCA_964586565.1 uncultured bacterium | reverse complement strand
TTTTTTGGATCTCAATGATTCTATCTAATCTCAACACAGCTTGACTGACATCTGGTTCGTCAACCGATTTGTTCCCAAACATTTTTAAAACAGAATCTAACTCAAATATTATTTGTTTAAACCAGAGCTCATATACTTGATGTATTATTATAAAGAGCATCTCGTCATGGGCTGGTGTGCCACGATCTGCACTTTTTAATTCTTGAGAATTCAAAATATTTTCAAGTTTTAGGTAGTCACTATAATTCAATAATTTTTTATCCATTCTGCTCTAATCCCATTCAAACCCAGAAACTGTATCTGTTTTTGTACTAATCTCTATTGTATTGTAGTCTCGCAATTGTAAAATATAATAGTATAAATACTTTGTTGTTCTATTTTCATCTAGCCAAACAGAATCAGGCAAGCCAAATGTTTCTATTACATCTTTCTGTGCAGGACTACCTTTTAAAAATTCCCAAATATCATAATCTGACATATATCCAAGCGTATAAATGGTCTCTTGTTTAGTTGAGTTATTTGCTTTTTTTGTTGGTGGCATTACAATTGGTCTAGGTGGTTGACTAGAACATGAGTATAGCAGAGCAATAAATAAAAAGCGCAAAGACATTATCTAAAAATACCTTTATTAAATTTGTTCAATCAACAAAATTTAAAATATTTAATCATGACTTTCTTGTAAAAAAGAAAATCTTTACTTTTTATATCACAATACTTAAGGATAATAAAGTATGGCAAAAATTGATGAAAAAGATAGATTTTATTATAGTAAAGATTTCCTAGCAAGTCCATCTGGTAGGTCTGTTAGAATACTTTCCGAGTATTATGGCCCCTATCAAAGATTACAACGCAATAAAATATCAGATACAATTGTATTTTTTGGTTCAGCAAGGACAAAATCACGCGATGATGCTGAAAAAGCACTAGCTAATCTTCCAAGTAATGCTGATAAAAAGATATTAAGACGGTGTAAAATTGATTTAAAAATGAGCCGCTATTATGAAGAAACTCGAGAGCTAGCAAGTAAATTTACATTGTGGAGTAAAAACTTAAAAGAATCAAAACACAGGTATATCGTTTGTTCTGGTGGTGGCCCTGGGATAATGGAAGCATCTAATCGTGGCGCTTCTGAGGCCGGCGGTATCAATATAGGTTTTACAATATCATTGCCACATGAAGTATCTGGAAACAAATGGATTTCAAATGACCTGAGTATGAAGTTTCATTACTTTTTTATGCGTAAGTTTTGGTTTCTTTATCTAGCTAAAGCTTTGATAGTATTACCAGGTGGGTTTGGTACACTTGATGACCTTATGGAGCTTCTTACGCTTCTACAAACAGAGAAGATAAAAAAACGTTTGCCAATAGTTTTACATGGAAAAGAATTTTGGGAAAAGGTCGTGAACTGGGAATATCTGGTTGAAATTGGTACTATCTCTCCAGAAGATTTGGATCTATTCCATATATCAGATAATGTTGAAAATACATACAAATATGTAATCGATTTTATAAGTGAAAATGAGTTAAAAGGACCAAATTTTTGATTTATAATATTTTATATTTAACAATATTTATTTCATTTCTTATATCTCAAACAGAACCTGTAAGTGATATACATCAAAATAATCCAAGAGTTTGGGCCCTGAAACATGCAATGGTACATACAGAACCTGGTGATTCCATAAAAGATGCAACACTGATTATAAGAGATGGGAAAATTGAAAAAGTAGGTCGCTATATAAAAGTACCTTTAGATGCCTATGAAATTGATATGAATGGATCTCATATATATGCAGGATTTATTGATGGATGGTTGCAGATAAAACAAGATGAGAAAACTAAAAGCCCTGATAATCATTGGAATAAAAAGGTTAAGCCCGAATATAGAGTAAAAGATGATTTTAAATTAAAAACAAAAGATATAGATGCACTGCACTCGATTGGTATTACTGCCGCACACATTGTGCCTGAAAAAGGCATTTTCAAAGGTAAATCTGACCTTGTCATCTTAAATGATGAAACTATATCTATCGCAAAAGATGTGTCTCAGATAATTGAATTCAAATCAAGCAGATGGTCTGAAAGAAGCTATCCAAATTCTCTACTAGGTGTTATTGCATTAATTAGACAAACATTGTTGGATGCAAACTGGTATAATAAGTCGCTAGAAATACTTAAAAAGTATCCAGAAGAAAATGAACCAATAGCATTAAACCCTTCACTTCTAGAAATAAGCAAATTTCAAAATTCTAGGCGCCCTATGACGTTTATTACAAAAGAAGAGCATGGCGCATTAAGATCATTAAAAATTGGAAAAGAGTTTAATCTTAATGTTTGGTTGCTAGGTAGTGGATATGAATATCGGAGACTTGAAGAAATTAAAGATCAAAACCCATTTATTATCTTTCCCCTTGATTTTCCAAAAAAACCTAGAGTAGGTGATCCTTATATAGCTCTGCAATATTCTAATGAACAACTAAAACATTGGGATATGGCTCCAGATAATATAAAAAAGGTGTATGCTGGGGGTCTGCGCTTTAGCTTTACAGCTGGAACACTAAAAAAGAAAAGTGAATTTAGAAAGAATCTCCAACGAATAATTGATAGAGGCTTATCTCAAGATGTTGCCCTTGCTGCGCTTACAACATATCCAGCAGAAGCAATGGGATTAGAAAAAGTGCTGGGTAAGATTCAACCTGGATTTATAGCAAATCTGGTAGTTACAGATGGAAATTATTTTAATTCAAATACCAGAGTCACCTCATTATGGCTAGCTGGAAAAGAAAAATATATCTCAAATAGTCAAAAACCAATTTTTGCAGGTAAATGGGATTTTGAAATTGAAAGTAATAAATATGAAATGAATTTATCGGTACCCAATGTTTATACAAAAGATCCTAGTAAAAGTCAGAAAGCATTACGTGATAACATGCTTGAGGGAAAATTAAGACTGGATGAAGAAGCCGTAGTACTTAAAGACCTCAGAATATATGATAATAATATAGAATTTAAATTAGATGGTAACTTGCTAGGCATTAATGCTGTTTTAGCATTTAAGGGAGACCTTAATAAAGATCAAATTAGTGGAGTAGCATACGATGGATCGAATGAATATACATTTGATGCTAAAAGGACAGAACAAATTACTCCTCCAAAAAATGAAAAAGAAAATCCAAGCAATTTGGACTTATACTATCCAGAGGGTTCATATGGCTTAGGCAAAGAATTGCTAACACCAAATGCAGTCCTCATAGATAATGCAAACATATGGACATGTGGCCCGAAAGGAATAGTAAATGAGTGGGATATTTTATTTGTTAATGGAAAGATTGATAAAGTCGCACCTGATATTAGTGTGCCTATGGGGAGTGCATTAGTGATTGACGGAACAGATAAATATGTAACACCTGGTTTAATTGATTGCCACAGTCATTCTGCCGCAAGTTCAATTAATGAAGGAGCTCAAGCAGTAACCGCTGAGGTTAGAATGCAAGATGTTTTATTTTCAGATGACATCAACATTTACAGGCAATTAGGAGGTGGATTAACCACTGCTAATGTATTACATGGTTCCGCAAATCCAATTGGAGGACAAAATGTTGTTATAAAACTTAGATGGGGTTCAAGACCTAAAGACCTAATATACGATAATGCTCCCCAAGGAATCAAATTTGCTCTTGGTGAAAATGTAAAACAAGCAAATTGGGAGGGAACCGGAAGATATCCACAAACAAGGA
>CAZPIF010000189.1:0-3744 GCA_964586565.1 uncultured bacterium | reverse complement strand
TTTATTTTTTAATATTCCATGACCATCTCTTGAACCATTATTCCAAGCTCCTTCATATATATCTCCATTGATATAATTATATGTACCTCTTCCAGTTTTACTATCATTTACCCAAGCGCCATTATAACTCTCTCCATTGCCATATTGATAATATCCATCTCCTTGTTTTAGTCCTTTAGCCCAACCACCTTTATAACTATCTCCATTATCATAAACCATCTCACCTTCACCTTCGATAAAGTTATTAACCCAACTACCTTTATAACTATCTCCATTATTGAATTCCATCTGACCTATTCCATGTTTCAGATCATTTTCCCAATCACCTTCATAGTGCTCACCATTAAATGCAGTGAAAATGCCTTTTCCATGTCGCATATCCATTTCCCAAGCCCCTTCATAACTATCTCCATTAAGATATTTAAATGCACCTCGTCCATGAAACTTATTATTTTTCCATTCTCCTACGTACCTGGTCCCTTTTAAATAAAGTGCATCGACTATGTCATCTTCAGATTTCTTTTGTCCCGCAAAAGAATAAGTACCCTTACCTTCTCTTTTTCCATCTTTCCACGCTCCAGTATATCTATGTCCTAAATCATCACTGAAAGTACCTTGCCCATTTTTTTGGTTATTTTTCCATGAACCTTTATATTTATTTCCCTTGCTATCGGAGTAAGTCCCTTCTCCCTCCATTCGATCATTTTTCCATTCTCCTATATATTTCTCAAGACTACTAGCTGTTAAGATACCTCTGCCATTTCTCTTACCATCAATCCACTCTCCATCGTATATATCTCCATTTGAATAGGTAAATTTCCCAGTCCCTTGAATTACATCATTAAACCATCTACCTTCATAGACCTCACCATTTATATAAACTATTTTACCTTCACCGCTTCTTTGACTATACTTCCATTCCCCAGTAAAAATATCACCATTTGAGTAAGTATATGTACCAATACCATTCTTTGATCCATTTTGCCATGATCCATCATAATTTCCACCTGAAACATAGGTAATTAAACCTGCACCATGTTTTTGATTGTCTTTCCATTCACCTTCATACTTATCACCATTCTCATATACTTGAATTCCATCTCCGTTACGCTCACCAGCAAACCATTCGCCTGTGTACTTTTCAGAATTTCCTTTAGTAAAAATACCTCTTCCTTCTTTCAAACCACCAACCCAATTACCAACATATATATCACCAGACTTTAATTCATATGTACCCTTACCTTCAAATTTGTTATCTTTCCAACTACCCTCATAATAATCACCATTACTATAATTAAAAACTCCCTTTCCTTCAAAAGCATTATTTTTCCATTCACCTATATATTCATTACCATCCATATCTGCGAAAGAACCCTGTCCATTCATTTTTCCATTTAACCATATACCTTGATATTTTCTACCATCAGTATGTATTAAAATTCCTTCACCCTCAATTTTATCATTTAAAAATGCACCGTTATGTTTATCTCCATTTGAATAGGTAAACATACCTAGTCCATTTTTTTTATCAGCTTTCCAGGCACCCTCGTATAAATCACCATTAAAATAAAAATATGATCCCAAGCCATTTTTTTGACCTTCTTCCCAACTACCCTCATATAAATCACCATTAAAATAGCGAAATGTTCCTTTACCATTTCTCTGACCATCTAAGAAATAACCTTCGTAAAGATCACCATTTATATAACTATATACTCCATACCCAGTTCGAATATCAAAATTCCATTCACCATCATATCTATTACCGTTTGAAAAAATATAGATACCCCTTCCATGCATCGAGCCATTTGACCAATCACCAACATATGTTTCTCCTAATGAGGATCTAAATGTACCATATCCATCTAATCTGCCATTTTTAAATTGGCCTTCATAATAGTTCCCATTTGCTGAAGAATATATTCCTTTCCCTTCAATTTTGTCATTTTTCCATTCTCCATGATATTCATTTCCATTTTCGAAAATATATGAACCTGATCCATGCATTTTTCCAGCAAGAAAATTCCCTTCATATACATCTCCATTTGAATAACTATAATTGCCATAACCTTCCATCACTCCATTTTTCCATTCTCCATTATACTGCCCTCCTAAGGCATATTTGAATAGACCTTGTCCATGTTGCATATCATTTTTCCATTCACCTTCGTAAATATTGCCATTAGGATATTTAAATGTACCCTGGCCATTTTTAATGCCATCCCAAAATTCGCCCTCATAAGTATTACCATTTTTAAATGTGAAAATACCTCTACCGGTTCGTTTTCCATCTTTGTAATCACCAACATATTTTTCGCCATCGGGGTAAACAAAAGTACCTTCGCCATTTCTTTTTCCGGCTTTAAACTCACCTACATAAACATTACCATTTTTGAATTTATAAGTCCCTGTACCATGGCTTTGGTCGTCTTTCCATTCTCCTTCATAAATATTTCCATTTTTAAACTTAAATACTCCTCTTCCCTCCATATTCCCATCATGAAATTCACCTTCATAAATATCACCATTTGTATACCTAAATATTCCCTTACCATGCTTTTTACCATTTAAAAAGTCACCTTTATATGTATTACCACTTGCAAAAGTGTAAAGGCCTTGACCATTCCTTTCATCATATTCATATTCTCCTTCATATGTGTTACCATCGCCATCTGTAGAAATACCCTTACCATGCTTTTTACCATTTTTCCACTCACCTATATATTTTTTCCCAAATGTATATAAATAAGTTCCTGTTCCATTACGTTGATCATTTTCCCATTTACCTATATAAGTATTTCCAAATGGATAATAGTAGGTACCTTGTCCACTCTTTTTTCCATTTTTCCATTCTCCTTCATACTTTTCACCACCTATAATGTGGAGCGTTCCCCAACCATCGAATAAATCATTTTTGAATTGACCGATATAAGTATGACTATCATCTTCGTATGTAAAGGTACCTTCGCCATCTCTTTTATTATCTTTCCAATCGCCTTCATAGGTATCACCATTTAAATAATAATAAATACCTTTTCCATGTCTTTTTCCTTCAATGAATTCACCAGTATAATTATAACCATATTGAACAATTTCATTTTTATTGTCATCTGATTGAGAAAAACTGATCGAAATTAGTAGAAGATTTAATATATAATTGATTCTCATATTCTCAATAATTTACAAAATATTGGAATTCAATATTGGATACCTATATCTATAGATTGTAAAAACCACTATTTACTTAATTTTTTATAGATTAATAAAAAATCTTTTATTAATAATTTTAAAAAAATTGCGACGATTAAAATCATAGTTATGTAAATAAATCCAATCTCATTGGTTTCAATATAATTAATAATAGTGAATATGACTAAACCTACAAAAACAACCACTAAAAGGTTTAGAGCAACTAGCTTAAAATAATTTTTCATATGAAATAATTTTTGATCTTATCGTGATTGGATTTAGAGTTAGATTGTAGTCTTATGAGAGAAGTTAAAAATTATAATTAAGAAAAAAAAACCCCATAAAAATGAGGTATTAATATTTAGAAAATTGTCTTCTCCAATAATTAATATTCATCAATTTAAATGAAAGGGTCTTTTAGAACCGATATATTTCCCATCATCATATAAAAAAAATTCGGTAACTTGGTGTCTGAGATTACAAGTTAACCAAGAAAGTTGGAATTATTCGACTGTGATTATGGAGAAGAATTGTACCAAAATTATTACCCTCTTT
>CAZPIF010000188.1:0-3758 GCA_964586565.1 uncultured bacterium | reverse complement strand
CAGCAAGAAAATTATATAAATTATGTTTTCCTGGTATACTTAGGTTGTTTGAATTAATTAATACATTGCCAGAAGGTGAAATAATTTGATTGTCTTTGATAGTGAGTAGACTATCTTTGTTTTTTATACTATATGGTTTATGTAAACTTGTTTTTTCTCCTAAGGATTCAACAAGTATTCTATCATCATCATTATAAATTATATGACCCGTAGGTTTTATATTTTGAATTAATCTTATTTTCATATCAATATATTCTTGCATAGTCTTATGACGATCTAAATGGTCTTCAGATATATTGGTATAAACAGCTATATCTGGTGAGAAATGATAAATGAATTCCATTTGAAAACTTGAACATTCCAATATGTATATCTGTTTTTTATTAGGATACTTAATTTCTTTTAATACTTCCATAGAAAAAGGAATTCCTATATTGCCAGCAATAACACTATGATATTTATCTGTTTTACACATTTCATTGATAATAAAACTCGTAGTGGTTTTTCCATTAGAGCCGGTAATTGCAATAATCGGAGATTTTGTAAACCAACTTGAAAATTCAATTTCTCCAACAATAGGAATATTTTTTTCTATTGCTTGGATTATAATATCAGATGTTTTTGGAACACCAGGAGATATGATCCAAAGATCAGCATCATAGATTCTATCACTATGAATACCGGTTTCGGTTGCAATGTGATGTGAATGCATTAGTTCCATAGAATTTTTATTGATTTGATCATTAGATCCAGGGTCACTAATAAAAACTTTTGCACCAAGATGATTAGCTAGTATTGCAGAATGAGTACCACTTGACCCCATACCGATAACAGTAAGGCTTTTATCATATATGTTGATTGCATCTTTGGTTTGAATATCTATCATCGTATTTTGAAAGTAGTAAGTGAAAAAAGGGCAAGTAATAAACCGATTATCCAAAATCGTATTACAACTTTTGATTCTGGCCATCCTTTTAATTCATAATGATGATGTATTGGTGCCATATTAAAAAACCGCCTACCTTTGCCATAGTAAAACTTTGTGTACTTATAATAGCTGATTTGAATTATCACCGAAATAGCTTCCCATACGAATACACCACCTATTATAAATAGTAATAATTCTTTTTTTAATAATACAGCTAATGTTCCAAGAGCAGCACCAGTTGAAAGTGATCCTGTATCACCCATAAAAATCTCAGCAGGATATGAATTAAACCACAAATAACCTATGCATGCACCAGCCATTGCTGATGTAAAAATAGTTAATTCACCAGCATTTGGTATATAAAGTATATTTAAGTAATCAGAAAAATCGATTCTACCAGTTATATAAGTGATTGCTGAGAATACAGAAAAACATATTGCTAAAAGTCCTGCTAATAGACCATCAAGGCCATCCGTGAGGTTCACTGCATTTGAAGTGCCAGTGATGACTAGTACAACCATTAACGGATAAAACATACCTAAATCCAGCTCAACATTTTTAAAAAATGGGATAGTCGTTTTAGTATTAAAATCAATATAATCTGGAATTTGAAATATCCAAAAACTTATAATGCAACCTAAAGAAATTTGTCCAGCTAGTTTATATCTAGCGATTAAACCAAGTCCTAGTTTTTTTACAACTTTAAGATAATCGTCCAAAAATCCTATCATTCCCATCCACAGTGTTGCAAAGATAATAATTTGTATAAGTGGATTATTTAATTTAGCTAAAAGAAGGGTAGGGAGGAGTACTGCCATTAAAATGATGACTCCTCCCATTGTGGGCGTGCCCTTTTTCTTCATGTGTGTTTGAGGGCCTCTGTGGTGAATTTCTTCACCTATTTGGTTTTTGTGTAGTATGTGGATAACCCAAGGCCCAATTATGAAGCTTATTATTAATGCTATAATTGCCGCTGAAGCTGCTCTAAATGTTATATACTCAAATAGATTGAATAATGAAAAAGAATCTCGGAATGGTGTCAAAAAATGATAAAGCATTATGATTCAAACACTCCTTTAATTACCTCTTCCATAGCCATACCTCGTGAACCTTTAAACAGTATTTTATCCCCTGCGTGGATGTTGCTTTTTAGAGATAAAATTAAATTTTCTTTTGTTTTAAAATGTTCATGTTTGATATTTTTATCTAATGCATAGCCAGTATGCTTGGTATGCGTACCTATTGTATAAACTTTATCTAGACCTAATTCTAGACACTTTTCACCAATATTTCGGTGCTGTCGATCAGATTCTTCCCCTAATTCATACATATCGCCAAAAACAAAAATACATCGACCATTTCCTGAAAATGCTTTGAGATAATCAAGAGCAGCTAAAGAAGATGTTAAGTTTGCATTATAAGTGTCGTCAATAATTGTAATATCCTTTACTTGTTTTACAAAACACCTACCTTTTGGAGAGGAAAATGATTGAATCCTATTTTCTAAAATATCCCAACTAACATCCAGGCTTATTGATATGGCAGAAACTGCAATGCAATTTTTAATGAATGAGAGGTTTCGAGATTCTGTATTTATTACATTTGTATCTAATATCAATGTGAGGGTTCCATCATCCTCATGAAATATATCAGCTGGGAAATCACAATTCGGATTTAGACCAAAAGATATTTGCTTACCTTTAAAATTCAAATTTGAAATAAGATTATCGGTTTTATTGACGAACGATAATCCATTAGTAAGAGATCTAAACAGAGCACCTTTTTCATGTGCAATATTTTCAATAGAGCCAAAGCCTTCTAAGTGTGCTGGGGCAATATTTGTAATTAGTCCGTGAGTAGGGTTAGCAATTCTGCATAACCCTTTAATTTCACCTGGGACACTTGCACCCATCTCAAGTATTGAAATATCATGGCTTTGTTCCATCTCAAGTAAGGTAAGGGGAAGTCCAATATAAGTGTTGAAATTCCCCTTTGTAGCGTGCACATGAAAATTTTCAGACAAAACATGAGCGAGTAATTCTTTAGTAGATGTTTTTCCATTTGATCCAGTAATTCCGATCACTGGAATATCAAATTTATTTCTCCATTCAGTTGAAATTTTTCCTAGTTGTTCAATTGTATCTTTTACTCTTATTTGTTGAATATCTATATCACTGACTGGCATTTGTACTAGAGCCGCATTTGCTCCTAAAATTTCAGATTGCTTTATAAATTTATGGCCATCAACATTTTCCCCTTTAATAGCAATATATAGATCATTTTCTTGAATTTCTCTAGAATCTGTGGCTATTCCATGAATTGGCCTATTTAGTTTAATTTTTGTGACTTCTTCAAAAACCGCCGCAAACAT
Organism: uncultured bacterium; assembly: GCA_964586565.1. Lineage (GTDB taxonomy): Bacteria > Fidelibacterota > Marinisomatia > Marinisomatales > UBA1611 > NZWG01. The sequence goes on along the minus strand of CAZPIF010000188.1, from coordinate 459 downwards.
TTCTGGATGTTTAATAGAAATTCTCATAGATATTCTTCAATAATTTTTACATCTGAATAAAATATTTTTATGCCATCTATTTCTTGATATTCTTCACGACCTTTTCCAAGTATTGCTACAATATCATTTGACTCTGCTCTCTCTAGTGCAGTTCTTAAACCAATACCTCTATCATCAAAAACAGTATAAGCAGAACCAATGAACCCATGTGTAATATCGTTTGCAATATCACTTTGATCTTCTGTCCTAGGATTATCAGGAGTGATAAAGCAATGTTTTGAATAATTTTCAGCTATTTTTGCCATTTCAGGTCTTTTTTGTTTATCTCTATCTCCACCTGCACCAAAAACAATATATATCTTGCTAGTTGGATTCATAATATCTTTCAATGTCTCTAAAACTTGTTTATAAGAATCTGGAGTATGAGCATAGTCAATTAGCACATTTCCCCCTTGTAAG
>CAZPIF010000187.1:0-3770 GCA_964586565.1 uncultured bacterium | reverse complement strand
GCTGTGGCCCGTTACATTATCTACAATAGTGCAGTTAGTAATTTCCGCAGTACCACCAGAGACATTCACGCCACCGCAATAATCACCTGATTCATTTTGTGCAATAAGGACACGCTTTAGAGTAGCACCATCAGGCGTACCATACATGGCTGACGGATTAGCAAAATTTACTGCGCCACCATTATTGACCGCTGTGTTTCCTGTCATTGTACAATCGATAAACACCGGCCATGAGCCCTGCTTGTGTTCAAATGTAGACCAATCAAATTCATTAAAAATATATACAGCCCCTCCACCACTCAATTCAGAGGTCGAACTGTTACCGGTAAATACACAGCCCTGGAATACAGGTGTCGCGGTCCCAACAGAGACACCGCCGCCTCTTCCTGCTGTATTATTTTCAAGAGTAACGTTTGAAAGAGTAGGCTGCGCATAGTCAATGAAAAACATACCCCCACCATTACTTGATGAGGTATTTCCAGAGACTGTTGAATTTGTCATGGTCCATGTATTACCTGAACCTGTTGTGGCTAATCCACCACCGTCAATAGCGGTATTGTTTAATATAGTTGCATTGGTAATTGTTCCTTCGACACCTGCGAGAAATATTCCTCCTCCATATGCTAGGTTTCCATTGCCCATATTATACCCAAGTGCTGTATTTCCATTCGCCTCAATATTGGACATCGATACTTCAGAACAATATACAAAGAAACCTCCCCCATTGAAGGTCGCCTGATTATTCCGTGCTATAACATTATCTACAACAGCACCTGCAACCCTAAAAAAGGATACCCCTCCTCCATTATGAGAGTGATTATCTTCAACTATTAAATTCTCTAGTACTGTATTATTTTGTCTTACATCAAAAAAATCTAAGTTGGTCATATCATCGGCAGTGACAAGTAAGCCGCCGCCACCAGAGCATCCGTGACCCTCGCTGTAACCTCCAGTCAGAGTCATATTCGCTACCTTAACATTCTCAGACTCAGGTATAATCATCACCGCTGCCTGATTATCTGCACTCGCGTATGCATCCAGAATCGTGTTTTCACTGCTACTACCTAAAAGGTGCACATTATCAGGAATTACTATAGGAAAGACCTCCCCGTTTGCTTTTGAATAAATACCTGGTGCAATATTGATAGTCGTGACTGTAGCGCTTTCTCTTTTAATAAGACTCAGAGCACGCCTGATTGATAATAGGGGCTCTTCCTCTGTTCCGGGATTTGCATCACTACCATCTTCACTGGAAACATAAAACACATTTTCCTCTATGCAGTTGCCAGATATATCATTCTGAACGTAGGCAGCATTGTCCTCTCTAGAGTGCAATACAAACTCGTTTACAGAGCTTGATCCACAGTCAATATCTTCAAAAACACTACCACTAACATCGATGGAACCATCGTAGCCATCTGAATAAAAGTTCTCACCATTGCCGCTGCTATTATTCTCAAAATAATTATTCTGAATGAGCATTGTCTCAGGGACAGTACGGCTTGGAGGAATATCTCTGTTAGGACTAGTTCTGTCCTCGTCAAACTCTACATCATCGCTATCAAAATGACTGATAGCTCCACCATTGATAACAGGCGGAGTAAAAGATTGGTCATTGGTCGCCTGATCTCCATTATCTACAAAACGATTATTTGTCACTACAGGATATGCCATATATATCATCATGGCACCACCGGATCTCTCTTTTCTGGTAATACCACAGTCTTCTCTTTTCATGGAAGTTCCCTTACCCTCTTTAAAAGTAATTCCAACAATCTTAGGCTGTATGTTGCCGTAGCTTACTTGAAGGCAGCTGCCTCTTTTTTGATCCGGAGGAGTATTGGCACCACTTATTACTGTATTTAAAATATGTTCATTATTAATCCAGTCTGAATCAAGATTGTCATAAATTGCATGACTGGCAAGAGTGATCTCTTTCTCAAGAATAAGGTTCTCAAAGTATATCCCATCAGCGATCAGAACAGTATCACCAGCTGAAGAAGCATCAATCCCAGCCTGGATGTTGGAATAATCTGAGGGGATGTTAATAACCGCAGAAAACGATATGGATAGAAAGGTAAAAAGAGCGATAAATAATTTTAGCATACCAAAACCCCTAAGATATATAACATTAATCAAGTCTTAATTTAATTTACAAATAAAATATGAAATAATATGCAACTAACAAAAAAAGAGTCTTGTAACTGTTTATTTTTTGTTCCAGGCCGCAACTATCTGTGCATGCAGTTTTGTTTTCTTATACTTATCTCTGTCTGATCTGTTTTTAATATCCTTTGACCTAGAACGAAATTCAAAATAAGCATCCTCTAGGAATTTTTGAGCACTGGACTGATCATTTAAAAATTTCGATGCCTCATAGGCTGCCCAGTTTGCAATAATATAATCTTTTTGATCAGGCTCATGTTCTTTCAAGATACCTCTAAATTCATTTAACGCTTTTTTTGACTCTTTTCCTAATCCTGTTTTGGAATAGGAAATAATCAGATAAGGTAAAATGGTGAGTCTTTTTTGAGGAGCATCTGCGAGATATTCATCCGACCTTCGTAAGTAAATAGTGCTGCTGTCGTAGTCGGACAAATAAAAGTAAGACATCCCCAAATATTTTTGATTATCAAAAATTTTATCCTCTCTTTTACTTAGACCGATGGATTTTCTAAAATTCTCAATAGCCTGTTCATAATCTCCCATATAGAAGTATGTCTCACCCAGATTATTTAGAGTATTAGACAAACCCCTATTGTCTTGTAGCTTCTCTTTAATAGCAATACTCTCATTGTACTTTTGAACAGAATTCTCATAGTCACCCATTAGGAAAAATACATTACCCATATTGTTCAGCGTTTTACTGATGTTTCTGATGTCGCCTAGTTCTTGCTTGATTTCAAAACTCTTTTCGTAGTATTCAATGGACTTACTGTAGTCAAAATCATCTCTGTACCATATACCAATATTATTCAGATACTTCGATAGCTTTGGTTTGTCATCCAATTCCTCAACTATCGCCATTGCCTGCAGCCAATGCTTTAGGGCATTATCTTTATCATTGGTCCTGTAATTGAGAATCGCCATACTGTTTAGGGTTTTTGCCATAGAACTCTTGTCATTCATTACTGTAGAAATAGATAAGGCCTCCGTAAATTTTTCAATTGAGCCACCAAAGTCCTTGTTTTTTCTAAGAAGCTGACCTTGCTTTCTTAGACACTCAGCAATATTCGCATTATCTTTCTGAGATTTACTGTTGACAAGAGCCCTGTCATAGATGACTGATGCCTGATTATAATTACCAAGGTCATATTGAATGGTACCAAGATAGATCTGCGCCATCACAAGATTATCATCCTTACTTATGCTCTCCTCCATCATCTTAACAGCTTTCATATTATCATCATAACTGTCACTTAGCGTGTATATATTTTTTGCTTGTAGATAGAGATCATATGCCTCGGGATCATATTCGAGTCTTGCATAGCCCTCAGAAAGTTCTATATCTAATTCCTTAACTATATTGTCCACTAAAACTGCTACAACAGACTGTAGACTGTTTTTCTCTATGAACCATTTGTTTATGAAAAGATCCTTGCCAGCTCCAGAATCAAAGAGTCTTACCCTGAAGAAAAAACCATTGTTGTCAGGCTGAACACTGCTCTTAAAAATATAATCAACCCCAATATCATTTGCGAGTTCTTCAAGACCTAGCTCACTCTCTTTATATTTTTTTACCTCAGATGGCTCTGAAACCTTCAACAGTC
>CAZPIF010000186.1:0-3773 GCA_964586565.1 uncultured bacterium | reverse complement strand
CATATTTCTTACATAATTAGTCATAGTGGAATTAATAGTTTATTTATTGGAAATAAAGAGTGCTTGCAAAAATGGATTGAAATTAAAGATAAGCACGATGTTAATATTATTTTACTTGAAGAACTAGATGAACAACTTGAAAATACAATCAGATGGGATGATTTTCTAAAATTGGGAGATAAATCAATTGACTTTGATTCAGATGCACTACTGAATAAGGTTAATATGCTAGCAACTCAAACAATTATGTATACCTCTGGAACTACTGCTAATCCTAAAGGCATAATTTTTAACCAAATTAATATAATTAGTAAAAGATTTGCTCGTGCACTTGCTCTACCAAAACTAAGTTCAGAAGATCAGTTTTTATGTTACCTTCCACTATTTCATACCTTCGGTAGATATTTTGAATTAATGGGAAGCATTTTCTGGGGTGCGTCTTATTCTTTTGCTGAATCACCAGCGTTTAATTCTCTCATCAACGATTTTAAATTAATCAAACCTACAATTTTTATAAGCATCCCAAAAAGATGGGTACAATTACATGATATGGTTAAAACTAAACTAGATCTTGATTCAGATGATCATACTATAATTAAGAATGAAATTGAGAATATAACGGGAGGATCGCTTGTATTGGGATTATCAGCAGCTGGGTATTTGGATCCTGATATTTTCAACTTTTTCCATAAAAATGGTATAAATCTTCTAAGCGGTTATGGAATGACTGAAGCCACAGGCGGAATTACTATGACCCCTGAAAATGATTATAGAAAAAATTCTGTAGGCACCGCTTTACCAGGAATTGAACTAAAATTAGAGGATGATGGTGAATTATGCTTGAAAGGGCCATATATCACTGAAGGATATTACAAAGATAATGATACTAAACTTTTTAAATCAGGATGGTTTTATACTGAAGATATTTTCAGAAAGGAAGATGGGCACTTTTATATTATTGATCGAAAAAAAGATATCTATAAAAATAGTAGGGGACAAACTATATCACCACAGAAAATAGAAAACTTATTTCAGGATTTTGATACAATAAAGTCAGTCTTTCTTGTTGGAGATAGTAAAGAATTTAATACTATTTTAATCTATCCAAATAATGATAATCTTTTCACCAACAATAACCAAGCTAATATTAATAAAATAAGAGAAATTTTTAGTTCTATGATAATTTCTGTTAACAGCTTCTTATCTCCTTATGAAAGGATTATTAATTACGTAATAATAAATCGGGACTTCTCAAAAAAGAATGGTGAACTAACTACTAAGGGTACATATGTTCGCAAAATGATATTAAAAAACTTTGGAGATGTAATTGAGCCTTTATATGAAAAAAGCTATATCTCGTTATATCATAACGAAAAAGAAGTGAGAGTCCCTACATGGCTTCTTAGAGAAATTGGCATCTTAAAAAGCAATCTAAATTGGGATGGATATAGTTTCACCATAAGTCATGAGCATAGATCATTGTCTATCAACTGGTCAAGTGACAATCTACAAATTGGGAATTTCTATTATATTATTAAATCAAAACTATTAGATCTTGATCTATTCATTCAAAATCCTGCTCTCTGGCTTGGCAACTATGAATTTGTAAATTTTACGGGACCATCCATTTTTAGACTTAAAGAATCTAAGAACTACGATAATATTATGATTATTGGTAAAAAAGATGAAACCAGTGCTACAAACGAGGACACCTCATTCAAAGTAGATACCGAACTATATAGAATTCATAAATCAGTCATATTATATTTGAAAAATGATATAAAATTTTTTAAAGAATTAATTTCTACAGTTGATGATAGTATTGGTAATTGGTCAACAATTATAATAGAAACATATATGCATTTTAATGAGCATTCACTACCATCTTTTAGGATAAAATTGATTGAAGCTATTGCTCCATTGCTATCTGGAGAACTATTTATCAATTTGCTTCACAATGCATATTTATACCTGCGAAAAATAGATTCTTCAAAAGGATTCTCATTCGATATTAAAAGAACTAAGGATGAACATTATCAAGCTATAATTAGTTATATCCAAGAATCAAAAAAACATATAGCAACAGCAAAATTAGATGAACAGGAATTTATCAAAGCTTTATTATTATTTATAGCAGACTTTGGCATAATACATCCTACAAGATTTTTGTGGGCAAGATCTGAATTAATTAACTGGCAACTGGGGATAGTACCAAAGCCTCTTTATTCTACTGCTCAAAAAGCATACTATAACTTGATACGAGGATTCCGTTCTTGGATTGGTCAATCAACCAATATAACTGTAGACCCCGAAACTGGAAAGGAATATGGGTGGGAAGATATCTTAATGTTTGATGATGGAGTCCGCCAAGACCATAAAAAAAAGTTATTAAATGCGATAATAGAGACATCACTCATCCGTGAATCGATATTCTTATTCTCCAAAAACTATTTAATTGGATTAAGCGACATACCATTGAATGGTATTTATATTAGTTCTATAAGTAATCATGAAAATAAGAGCGCTTTTAGACTATTAGTAAAAACAAGAAATTATGGAAATCATAATCTCGTTGTAAACCTCAATGAAGGTTGGAATCGAGATTTTATAGAAACTGAGGTAAAATTATTAATTAAGATGGGCTCAGGGTTAAATGATAATCCATTGGTAGAAAATTTTGGAGGATATTGGCCAGAGCATAATTTATATACCGAAGAATATATACATGGAGAAACTTTAGAAAAATATTTAAAGCGCAATATAGATGATATTAGCGATCATAGTAAAATAGACCGATGGCAAATGAGGTGGTTACATTTTATCTGGAGTGGGGTTCAAGCTTACCAAGAATTTTGGTATAGAACTAATTACGAACTAGCTATTAATCCACCATCTACTCATAATCTGATGATTCCACATCGTGACTATAAAACTGGAACCCGAATCATATCCATTTCCAGTAGAAAGTCAGTTGAGTCTTTGGCAGATCATTTTATATCATTTTACACTAGATATATTATTGATACAGAACAGAAATATGCTGGCTTAAGCCATATGTCCGATTGGGAAGTTATTTTTACAGCTACCATCCAAGCACTAAAGGTAGAAAATGGGAAAAAAGTCTTAGAAAATCTAAAAATAAATATTAAATCATCTGATGTTCAAAAAAAATGTTCATCGATTGGGCTAACAGAAGAACGTATAGATACGTTTCTAGATGAAATAGATAAATTTGGCGTTCTAACAAAACCAGTAGTTTTTGCAGCACTAAGATATGAAAGATGGTTAGAACTGAACCAAAAAGCTACTTTACAAGCTAAGGCATCTATTTTGCAAGATCTATACAAAGATTATAAGCTTGATAATCTTTTAGATGAATATCCTGAAACAAGACTACGATTTTTTATGATGACATGTTTTAGAGACTGTAAAAAGGAATTAACCAATGAATTTCAAAATATGATTAAAGAAATGAGAGAGAATATGCTTAGTCCATGGAATATGCAGGAAAGAATATCAAGCATAGGACTAGTAATTGATCTAAATGAAGAAGAAAAATTTTTCCTTGCTAGAATGTTATTTCCTCATGTTAACTCTGCAGACTATGTTGAACTTGTCACAACTACATATGGAGAAGAGTCCAAAATAAATCTTGTTTACCAAACTGAATGTAATGATGGAAATTTATACCGAATTAGACCACCTTTTCTTCCAAAAGAAATCGCCCAATTTCATGGTATTTTAAAAGAATCTATGCTTTCTGTGACTTTTAC
>CAZPIF010000185.1:0-3780 GCA_964586565.1 uncultured bacterium | reverse complement strand
TATATTTTGAAAATATTAATTTTAATGGTAAGTCTATTACTGTAACCTCAAGATACATTATAGATAACGATCCTCTAATAGCTGGGTCTACAATAATTGATGCTCAGGGTATTGCAAGCGGGGTTACTTTTTCAAGTGGTGAGGGGCAGGAATCAGTTATCGCGGGTTTTACTATTCAAAATGGAATTGGCAATAACGAAGACCCTGATGGTAATGGTTCATTCTACACATATGGTGGTGGTATCTATTGCGAGGATAGTTCTCCATTGATAAAAGATTGTATCATAAAAGATAATACTGCAAATCAAGGTGGTGGAGCTGGGATATTTTGCTATAATGCTTCTCCTGTTTTTGAAGGTTGTTATATATTTGATAATGAGACCGATGATGTTGGTGGAGGTTTCTATGCACGAACTGGGTCTAGTCCTGAATTCTACGATTGTACTTTCCTTAATAATACCGCTGAATTTGGAGGTGGTTGTTATATTCGTAACGAATCCTCTCCAATATTAAGTAACGTTATATTTAACCAGAATACGGCAAATAATTCTGGCGGCGCAATCGCAATCAAAGATGATGTAAACCTGAGTGCTACGCAGGTAGTCATAGTAGATAATGAAGCAGAGGGTTTGGGAGGAGGATTGTATGTAAATGATGCTTCCCCAGAGTTGTCATTCTGCCTGATTGCGGATAATTTTTCAGGAGCAGGAGGCGGAGCCTATATAAGAGACCCATCTACAGTTGTAATGACAAATACAACTGTTGCTAATAACTCTGCAGGTTCATATGGGAATGCTGTATACATGAGAGATGGTGCTGTGCTCAATTTATTGAATACTATTGTTTGGGGTAACGGCACTTCTCAAATCTATTTTCGTCCTGAAGGTCAAGACCTTGAATTAAATTCCTCCTACAGTATCATTCAGAATGGTCAGGCTGGTATTGATGTAAACAATAATGGAGATCTAAATTGGGGGGATGGTAATTTAAGTGATGATCCATTTTTTTGTCCTGAAGGTAATTATTATGTTAGAGAAAATTCGCCATGTCTAAATAGCGGTCTAAATGGATCACTTATCGGTTGTTTTCAGTCTGATTGTGGTCCACTAAATATGGGCCCAATATGGTACGTTGATATCAATGGTGATAACCAAAATGACGGTAGCCTAGAGGCACCTTTCGGCACTATTTCAAGGGCTATGACATCCGCACAGAATGGTGACACTATAAGGATAACATCTGGCGTATATACTGAAATAATAGATTTTGTCAATAAACAGGTTGTGCTTGAGTCCATGGCATTCTATTTAAATGATTCAAGTCTAATAGAGGAAACCTTTTTTGCTCCAGGGCCTTTAGGCGGCTCATGCCTTACACTGAGCGGACCTTCGAATAATAGTGGTACCATTAAAGGTATTACTTTTCGAGGTGGATCGGATCCATATGGAGGTGGAATCTCAATAATAAACTGTTCACCTACTCTTTCGGATCTAATAATAGAGGATAATACGGCTGATATAGGAGGAGGCCTATATCTATCTGGTTCAGAAGCTATATTAAATAATATTATAATAAGAGGTAATGGTGCAAACATTGGTGGCGGGGTTTATGCAACAGAAGGTAGCCCCACCTTTGAGAATGTTACAGTAAAAGATAATATAGCCTATTGGGGAGGTGGGTTTTATTTTGAGAATTCTCAGGCAATTATTGATCATGGCGTTATAAGACTAAATAATGCACTTATTGAAGGAGCCGGTATATACCAAAGTGGTGGACAGAGTACAATAGAGTGGGTATCATTTGAAGATAATAACGGATATGATTACGGTGGAGGTTTTGTTGCAAATCAGGCAACAGTTTATATGGACCAAATTACCTTCTCAGGGAACTCAGCAGTAGTTGGATCAATAGTTGCAATGTATAATTCAGCTATTGATATAGATAACTCAATTTTATGGGGAAATTCTGGTTCTCATTTTTATGCTCCTGAATCTCAAGATGGTGCAAGCTATCTTGGAATTAGTTTTTCCAATATTCAGGGTGGAGAGGAATCAATATCACCTGAACAAAATATAATTTTTAATACTAGTGGTGGTATAATTGATGAGGATCCTTTATTCTGTATGACAGATGGGTCCTATTACGCTCTAGATGAAGCATCAGTATGCCTTACTGCTTCGAACTCTTCAGGTCTAATTGGTGCGTATGATGAAATAGGTTGCAGTACACTCCGCTTAGATAAAATTAATGCATATGAAATGAATCTACTTTACAATTATCCCAACCCTTTTAATCCCAATACAAATATTGAATTCAAGTTGGAAGGTTATTCCCAATTCTCTTTGGATATTTTTGATATTACAGGTCGCCTTATTAGAAATCTTGATGGTGGATATGGGTCGCCAGGTCAATATACTGCTGTTTGGGATTCACGAAATGATTTGGGTGAAAAAGTACCTAGCGGAGTATATTTCTATACGCTTTTAACAAATGATAATTCTATTACAAAAAGAATGGTCTTAATGAAATAGTGAGCTAGCACACAACAAATACGAAAATTTGACCATTCGTATTCAGTAATTATGTATATTATGGTCACTATGGTGGCCATAAAAAATCTCAGAAACTGTACTCTAGCTGCAGTATTTGCACTCGTATCTGCCTTGTGTGCGCAGAGTTTGACAAGTTTTCAGACCCAATGGACAGGTCTGGATGATCTCACATCACCCTCATTTAGCTATCAGAATAGAAACATATCAATTATGATTACTGAAGGTGGTGATAGAGATGGGCATAGTATCTATACGTCCTCTTGTGATTTTTTATTTAACGATGACTTAAACTGGGCATATCATTATGTTGGTTTTGATAAAGAATCAAACAAAATAACTTTCCTTAGAAGGTTCATGACACCTTTAGGAGTTCTGGGCTATGAGGAAATGGTGTATGACCTAATAGATTGGTCTGAAAACTATTTTCATGCGGAATACATTTCAGATAATAGTGATACATACCACCAGATGAGAATGTTTAGTTCTCAATTAGGTGTTGTAGATCTGCACCCTAAAGAAATACACCTAAGTCAAAATTTCCCAAATCCATTTAATCCCTCAACAGTTATTGATGTCTCTGTTAAAAAACATTCTACGGGAGCTTTGATAATTTCTGATATAAATGGACATGAGATCAAAACACTTAAAGTTGGTGAGTTTTTTCCAGGGAATAATAGGTTCCTCTGGAATGCTGATGACTCAAAAGGGATGCCCGTTGCTGCAGGAGTATATTTCTACAGCCTGTTCTTAAATGGGAGTTTTGTTCAATCCCACAGAATGACCTTGATTAAATAACCTTTTTCATTTCTAGTATAGTAACCTGCTATATTCCTTGATGAAATTTTTGAGGAATCTCTTTTTAATATATCTTTCTAGCTCTATTCTTAGTGCCACTTGGTTTGAAAGTATACCTAGGACTATAAAATTGCCTGATGGTAGTATATTAGATTGTTACGTGACTGGAGATCAGTACTCAAGACGACTCCATGATCAAGATGACTATACTATAATTATGGACAAGAGCGATGGTTATTATTATTATGCAATAAAAGGACAAAGGGGTGAATTATTACCTTCTAGTCTATTGGTTGGTAGTGGTGATCCTAGTTCATTTGGTATTGATCCTGGATATTCTCTAAGCCTCGAACTTTATAATCAAAAAAAAGCAATACATCACGAATATGACATCCAAAGTGACGGTAGAGACTCGCCCTCATCTGGTTTAATA
>CAZPIF010000184.1:0-3792 GCA_964586565.1 uncultured bacterium | reverse complement strand
TTATGTTAAAAAATAAAAAAGTGGGGATTTATGGGTAATCTAAGGTATTACTGAAGAGGCTTGAAACGTTGGATTGCCATGGATGGTGGATTATTTCTTATAAATAAGCGCAACGGGCTTTGATAGTTAGAAACCTGTTTTATTTCAGTTGAATTTATGAACATCGTTAATCCAATTGTAGACGTGAAAATTAGTTCAGATGTTGTACCATATGCTTCGAGATTATTTTCTTGATTTGCATTTAAGATTTTTGAAATAGTTTTAATACTGTCATTGGAAAATGTAAATGCAGTTTGTTTTGTTGTTTTAATCTTGATGAAAAATGGGGGTGTTAAATAAAGTAATTCTTCGCTTGTTTCATCTAAAATATAATCTTTTAAAAGATCTTTATGTGTTATTGGCTCTATTTTATTTTGCAATATTGGTCCTGAGTCAGTGATTATTGCTTTACTTTCTTCATTGAAAATCTTCTGAAAGATTGCAATGGCAAAAATAAGAATTAAGGAAAATATTCCTCCCATTAAATAATCATTTCTTAGTTTCCTAGGTGTTGAGCCAGTCTTTTGGTTTAATTCATAGTCATCGTTTTCTTCAGTCTCATCCTCTCTTGAATTGGGCCTCAATGTTGGTTTTTTAGTACCCATAAAGGAGTCAAGTTGCTCAAGAGCTCTTTGTGAATCCCCACCAATTTCTTCAGCATAAGCTCTCAAAAATAACCTTAAGTATGGAGTTTCTATGTCACTGAACTTGCCTGATTCAATTGCAATTAGATATTGAACATTAATTTTGGTACGTTCACTAATATCTTCTAATGAAATTTTTCGTGATTCTCTTATTTCTTTTAATTCTTTATAAAATTGAGCCATTAGTATTTATATCTTAATAAGAATTTACTAGTTGGATGTATATCAGTAAAAGTCTAATCATTCAAATTTGGTGATCGTCTGAGAATTTTCTTTTCACTATTTTGTTTTTTTAATTTTATTCTGTGTTCTTTTGAATTTTTTGGAATGGGATTTAATCGTCTTTTTTTAGGTTGCACAGAAGATTTCTTAAATATATTTATTAGTTTATTTAATGCATCGATTCTATTTCTATACTGAGACTTATGTTTTGTTGATTTTATTTTTATAATATTGTTACCAGTAAACTGATGACTTGGTATATTTCCCATTATAGTTTCTATAAACCAGCTTGGGTATTTATATTTTTTTAAATCATATTCTAGCATAATTCCTGTCGATACTTTATTTACATGTTGTCCACCAGCGCCACTCGATCTTAATGCTTTAAAGATTATTTTCTTATCATTAATTTTAATTGAATCATTAATTTTAATCATTTTTGTATATTAATTCTTTTATTTTTTGAAATATAGAATTGAACTTAGAAACAGGTAAACCCATAACATTGTAGTAGCAGCCTGTGATTGAATTTACGTGTATCGAAAATCCATCCTGAATACCATAGCTGCCAGCTTTGTCATATGGTTTATAGTCTCTAATATATTTTAGTATGTCATTCTCTTTCAATTTATTTACAGATACTGATGTAGTATCATTAAAGGTAATGTCTAATTTTAAACCAACATGTATAAATGAAACACCAGTTATAACTATGTGAGTTTTTCCTGAAAGCGAATGGAGCATAGAAATACTTTCTAATTTATTTTTTGGTTTTCCTAGAATTTTTGAATCTTGTACAACAATAGTGTCTGCACCAATAATTAATGCATTAGGGTTAATTTTGGATACATCTTTTGCTTTTTCTCTAGCCCAATGCTCAGCAAATGCTTCAGGAGGTAATTGCAAATTAAAATTTTCTTTGATATTGCTTTGTTGGGTAGAAAAGTCGAATTTAATTAATTTAAGAATTTCTATTCTTCGTTTTGATTTGGAAGCTAGTATGCTATACTGTTTTTTTGACATTTCTTATTCACCGGTATCGTGCACATCTACCAATATGGGTAATTGATGTTTCTTCACCAAAAATTTTAATTCTATATATGTAAACACCATTTGATATTTCTTCACCAAATGCATTTTTGCCATTCCATTTAATAGTATTTATTCCAGCATTTAAACTATAGCCTTTACTGGTCCAAATTCGCCTACCGCCAATACTATATATATCTAAACTATAATCAAAACTTTGATTTACTTCAAAAATAAATTCAGTTTCTCTTTGAAATGGATTGGGAAAATTATAAACATTATATATTTTAAGTTTTTCATTATCAGAACGATACAATTTTATACTTTTATCAGATGGATTATTTGCATTATCCCAAGCTTTAACTTTCAAGTTTATAAAATTGTCGTTTACAGGATATTCTAAGGTACCTGTAGTAATACTATTTTTATCATAATAAAAATTATCAGTTACAACATCTAGACTGAGATTATCTAGATTATTAATAGTTATTTCATGTCCTATTTCATTTGTAAGATTAATTCCTAATGGGTCATTTAAGCGAATGATTAAGATTTGATTTTTCGGAAAATGGTCACCGTTCTCAAATCTTTGCCCTGAAAAATTTTCAAAAAAGATTGCTGGGCCTAAATTATCTTTTGAAGATTGGCCACCTGCCAAGTAAATATTACTGTATGAAGAAATGCCTTCATTTGCATTATCATAGATATAAACGATTAGAGATGCATTTTGGTCAGAGTAAGATATATCTTGAGGGACGCGGAAATTAGATTGTAATGTCTGACCAGAAAATGTAAACTGACCTCTAAATAATGTGGGTCCAGGTATGGTGAATGATAGAGAATGAGTCTGTGATGAAATTTCATATTCTCTAGTGACAGATCTACTTGCATCTTTTAAGATTAAAAAACCATCACCGGAACCATTAATAAAATCCTGGGTTCCTAAAAATGATCCCACTTCAAGTGTTTTCAAACTATCAGGATTAATTGATAAGGATGTAAGCGTGTCTTTTGGCATAGGTAATTTCATTGCGGGATCACCAAAAAGATGAAAATATTGTGCTTCATTTGACCCATCCTTAATTGATTGCAGTATAATCCCTACTTTATCATTGCTTACAACATTATTTTTAAATATTAATTCGAATAAATCATGCGTATAGCGCTCATTTCCTACTACAGTAATTGGCCTACTGGTGGCTATAATCATCGATGCTGCATTCATTTTTGACCTAATTAATTCTTCGGCAAAAGACTCTGTTAATGGGTCATCAAAGTATCCAAAAGAACATGTACCTACAATCCAAAGTGGAAGTTTTTTTCCAGTATTAATTTTATTTAGATCTCCTCTATCATAAGAAAGTAATTTTTCTTGAGCTAACTGGTATGGAGATCCATGCCCGATATAAGATATTATTGCAGTCCCAGAGTTAAGATAGTTAAAAAACGCTTGAGTTGCATCAGGCTTTATAACACCATAAACTGATTCATCGCTTGTTTCAGGATATTCGATTAAGTATAGCTTATTTGTTATTATTGATTTTGGGATGATCTCATATAGCTGTTCTGAATTAAGTGTATGTGATTTTCCAGTATTAATTGAACCATGATTTGGTTCAGGGCGAGCAGCATCATCAGCTACTAATGTAACCTCTTGCCTCCACGGTCCTAACTCAGGATTTGTTTCTATTGAGATGACTTTTTCTACAAAATCAGCTACTTCGCTTTGATTTCTAGCGGGATATCTTCCGAGAGCTATTTCAGGTATATTACCATATATTGTTGCTAAAAGATCGTCAGTTGCATAATTACGAGATGATTGGACCTGTATCGTAGGAATTATTATTGAAGATTGTCC
>CAZPIF010000183.1:0-3801 GCA_964586565.1 uncultured bacterium | reverse complement strand
CCATTTGTTGACATTTCAGCTGAGGAGAAAAAAATCAAGAATATTAACAAAAGGTTTGAAAGATTACAGAAAAAAGATCCAGATAAAAAGCTAGAAGAAATTTATGCAGATCAGCAAAATGTCTTGAACCTAATAAGGAAATATAGAGATGATATACAAGCATCTGAATCTCTTATTTCTTCAGCCTCAAACACAATTAAGTTTCAAACTACACCGCTTAATAAAAAAACTGGTGAGGACAAAGAGCTTCTTTCATTTGTCACCTCCGCTGTTAAAACATGTAACTCACTAGCTCCACCTCAAGCGAAAAGATCATCTAAGTCTGGCAAAAGAAAAAAGAATCCAGATCCCCATGCTGGGCACAATCACTAATCAAGCTACTGGTAGAGTTGGACTATAAGAAGCAGATACTTTCTGTAATCCTACTGTCCCTTTTTATAGGGATTATATTCAATATATCGAGGAATAATGGTATTCCACTAATTGCTCATCCTCTTGAAATTGTTGATGAAAAGGATGGTGTATTAAATATTACAACTGAACCTACTATTCGTATGATAGATATTGGTCTTGCTCAAAAACTACATGAAGATAGTACTCTTTTTGTTGATGCAAGGGCAAGGGAATACCTCGCCGAAGGCTTTATCCCAGGTGCCATAGCAAATGATAATATCGATTCTCTTGTTGTTATGATTAGTGCGCTTGTTGGTTATGATAAGATGTTTGTTATTTACTGTAGCGATGATGATTGTGGATCGAGTGAAGATTTAGCATACGAGCTACAAAGTTTTGGATTTAATGATATCTTGGTTTTCAAAGGTGGATGGAAATCTTGGTCAGATGCTGGATTAAAGGTTATGTATCATGAATAAAATACATCCAATCTTGGTTTTGTTAATAAGAATACTCCTTGGGTTTATTTTTATTTACGCTAGCTATGACAAAATATTAGATCCTGGAAAATTTGCTAGAGATATATCAAATTATCATATCGTTCCTTTTGGAATGGAAAATACTATCGCAATTATATTACCCTGGCTGGAGCTTTTTATAGGTATTGGTATAGTAATTGGAATATTCCTTGATGGAAATGTTATTTTGAGTGGTTTTCTTTTACTTCTATTCAATTTTTTGATTTTTCAAGCTATGATTAGAGGATTCAATATTGAATGTGGATGTGGATTAAAGGAGGGTGAATTGGTTGGATGGAGAAAAATAATTGAAAACTTTATGTTTCTGGGGGCTGCGTATATTGTTTACATATCCCAAAATAGAATTTTTGAGATATACCCAAGGAATTTGATAAAAGAATAGTAAGTATAGGATCTTTAAAAATTAATATAACATTTGTAATAATATTTTTTATTATAGTCTAAATTTCATTGTTAACAGACATCTTGAGTGTATAATTTCAGGCCACTTCACTTATAAAATGAAGGTTTAATGCGAGAGTAGCTCAGCTGGTAGAGCATCACGTTGCCAACGTGAGGGTCGCGAGTTCGAATCTCGTCTCTCGCTCGCTTTGAAAGCCCCTTTAATGGGGCTTTTTATTTTATGTAATTAAATCTAATCTACAGTATGAATAAAGTTATATTTATTTTGATCATTATATTACAAATGTCTTGCGGCGATCTTTTAGATGAAGAACCACCTACACGACCACGTAAACTAGGTGCTTATTTTACGATGAGCGATAACAAACCAAGAGTACACCTTAGTTGGGATAAACCTTCTTCAGATGATATCTCAGAATACCATATATTTAGATCAATGAATAATAGTTCAAGTTTTGATTCACTCACCAGTATATCAAAGTCAAACCAAACATATGATGACACAACAGTAAGCTGGCTTGATACTGTATACTATAAGATTAGGGCGGAGGATCGTTCCACCAATATTGGGTCATTTTCAGACTCGGCTTATGTTTTTTGTTATAAATCTGGAGGAAATTGGAGCGTAGACGGGTTTGATTCTTTATTTTTATGTGTGAATCCCTCAACATATTCTACACCAGAAATATTTAGAATTGTATTGGATATGCCTCTCGATTCAATTGGAGATACTGCTGGAATAATGGATTTTAACGAAATATTTTTGGATACTAATCTATGGACAGGTAATGGCTGGATGTATTACACATATTCTGTGCTAGAACCTTCAGACGACACACTTGGTTTTGATACTGTTACCTATGCTAATACTGTAGCTCCGGAATTTTGTACCATTAATTTATCAGATCCCAATAGTGGTATAATCACTTTTGATTCAGATAATTACAATTCAGTAACCTTACAACACACAGTAACTGCATGTAATGGAGATACACTGTTTCCTTAGCTTCCTTCTCCGCATTGTTCATTTGAGACTTGACTCTCAGTACCATGAGAATTAAGAGAAGTAACTTTAAAACATGTATTTACACCTGACCCAATATCTTTTTCATACGTAAGCTCAGATACCTCAGCAATTAAACCTTCATCCTGATATATTCTGTAAAACTCAGCACTAGCTACTGAACTCCAATTTAGTGATGCTGTGGTACCGTCTATAGACATAGATAAGGTAGGTGCAGGAGGGTATGTTGCTGTGCCGCATGAAGTAGCAGACTGTGGACCTTCAAGGGCAACCGAATTAACAGCACTTATTGAATAACAGAACTCTATTCCAGGTTCTACAATGTCATCATATGTTTGACTCGTGACCTCGTTCACAAAAAGATTATCTCTATAAATTTTAAAAGAACTGGCATCATTTGGAGAGTCCCAACTTAGAGCTATAGCATTTTCATTTTCTAATAGAGAAAGGTTGTTTATCTGACCTGTATATTCATTCAAAACAGTTACTAACACAGGCTGGGCAGTTGATTCATTACCCGATGGATCTTCTGCAGTCATTCCAATAATATGTTCACTATCATTTGCAAGGTCATTCGTATTCCATAAAGTTGTATAAGGTGAGTCCGTAACAGTAGCAAGCAGTTGATCACCAACAAAGAAATTTACTTCCTGGATTTCATCATTATCATTCGCAAATCCTCTAATATTTACAATATTGCTCACGGTTTGGGATGATAGCGGAGATAGTATGGCCAGAACAGGAGGAGTCACATCATTCTCTGGAGAATCATCATTATCAACAGTTACAGCTATGGATGGGATCGTAGTCATATTTCCACTGTTATCCTCAATTATTGCGTATAAAACGTGAGTTCCATCTTCAGTAAATGAATTTGTATTCCAACTATATGAATATGGACTTTGACTATCAGTACCTCTTGAAGTGTCATTTATAAAGAATTCAACATAAGATATACCTCTATTATCTGTTGCAGAGACTGATATATTTATAACACCTTCTACAGTTTGTCCTGGGTAGGGGTATTGTATGATACCCTCAGGATATATGTTATCACTATTTTCAAGATATATTGCCATTGGCTGTGATTGTGAGCTATTTCCACTAGTGTCAAACGCTTTGGCGTACCATATATGTTCTGAATTTTCAACGATAGAATTACTGTCCCATTCATAATTAAATGGAAAAGATGTTGCTACATGTTCAAAAGCATAATTATGATAAAATTCAACTCTATCAACACCAACATTATCGGTGGCAATAGTTTTGAATGTTATTACACCGGAAACGGTCTGATTGACTGCAGGCTCATATATTACAATAGTTGGTGGTGAAATATCCGGTTCAACAATATTATCCACAAAGACAGTGACTGGAAAAAGTGAAGCAGTATTTCCGACAGAGTCAGATAAATTCACATTGATCACATGATCCGTATCCTCA
>CAZPIF010000182.1:0-3808 GCA_964586565.1 uncultured bacterium | reverse complement strand
ATTGCCCATAATATCATAGATTGTAATTTTGACAAGTGACTCAGTCAAAAGATCGTATCTAATGGTGGTTGTTGGATTAAAAGGGTTTGGGTAGTTCTGAAGTACATGGAACCTGTCTGGTACATTTGCTTTCTCACGATCCAACTCTAAAACATTAGATTCAGATGGTTCGAGCCTAATAGACTCTTCACCGTAAGATGATAGTATCAATGTTAGTGATGAATCATTATCTGCAGGATTTATAAAACCTGACGCCAAAATCAAACAATTACTTCCTGAAAAACCACTCAAGGGGGCCGTAAAAGATGCTAGAAGTATATTGGTACGGGACTGCATTATGCCAATATTGTAGTCACCTGGTGTAATCTCTAATAACTCATTTGCCTCACCATATCGCTGCCCTTCAACCATTAATTGCCTGTTGAAATATACATCAACTGGCGGAGCATCGGTGACACCGTGCAAAAATTTCACGCCAACAATTTGATCGTCATTACTGTCTTCATCTAGCTCAGAAATTTTGAGAGTAACAGGGAAACTTAAATTATCAGCTATTCCATTAACGACTAGCATGTAGGAACCGTTTTCCCGCAAACTTACACGAATCTCTTCTGAAATACCTTGACCTCTGGGCGCTACACCTATCTTGGCTTCAACCGGAACACTTATTGGCCTGGTGCTTTCTTGATACTCTAGATCTTCATATTGCACCCTGCCATCAACGAAAAGGTCAATAGGACCATAAGGCTTGTTATTTACTACCTGAACAAGTGCCGACTGGGCAACTAAAATACTAAGGGAAGTGCTTAAAAATAATTTTAACATTTAAAACCTCATTAATTTATCTTAATAAAACGCTCATAACGTTCATAATATAATGATTTTAACCGGATAAATTCAAATAAACTTAATTATTATTTAATTGCGCAGCGCAATACTTAAATTGTGCTATACTGATTCATCGAGTTGTGAGATTAAAATGTTATTTGCCGATACAATTGATAAGATAAAATGTCATGTTGCTATAGTTATTAATTGGTTACCCATTTACCAAATTTTATTAATATCATATTTAGGAATTTCGGTTATCATAGTAACCTATTTTCAAAATAAGTATAGACACATCAAATCATACTACTTTGCGATTCTTCTCTTAATAATTTGGATATTACAGATTATACTATGGCATTATGGTTACAGCACTTATTACAGGCCATATACACACAACTAAACAGAAATTATCTATTATTATTTATTATTGAGTACTGGAATGGATTTTGGATGGCGCCCATCTATATTTTGGAAGAAACCTAGAATCTTATTCATATCTTTATCTATATTGTCACTCATTGATATCGGGTCAGCAATATTCAATATCTTTAACTTGAAATCAAGACCTATCATAATAACTGGTACATTTGCACCTTTTGCAATATAATAAAATCCGGTCTTCCATCTCTCAACTGGACTGCGAGTACCCTCAGGAGAAAGTGCAAGTCTAAATTCATTATTTTTGTTAAATAGCTCTACAACATCATCAACCAGTTTATTACTTCTACTTCTATCGACTGGTATTCCTCCAACTATTTTAAAAAACCATCCGAGTGGAGGTTTAAAGAGCTGGTGCTTACCTAAAAAGTGAATCTTCTGACCCAATGCTCCACGACAGATTACACCAATTATGAAATCCCAATTACTTGTGTGAGGAGCAACAATAATAACATACTGAGGCAGGGAGGGTAAATCACCATTTATTTTCCATCTGAAAATTTTGAGCAGGGTTGTACAAAAATATCGAAACATCGAATTATTCGTATTTAGAAAAAATAATTTTCTAGTTTTTAATTATTTGAACCTTCACCGCAAGATGATCAGAATAGCCTCCAAGCAATCTATTTCCTGCCCAAAACCTAAATGGATAGTGAGCATATTTACCTTCCTGCTGTCGGTACTTTGGTAAATCAAGGATATATGTTGAACCACTCAATATGGATAGACCATTTTTATCTTGTAAGCCTTCACTAATGATAATCTGATCATACAAATAATCCTCTCCACGATAAACATAAGTTCCAATTTTTGGCTTATCTATCATTGGTAACATCAAACTAATAAGTCCTACCTCGGACAGAATTTTGATGTTTTGATCATCAGGATTTTCATTAAAATCACCAATTAATACAATCTCAGCATTTCTATTTTTTTTCAAGATTAATGAGATCTCATTATTGATCAATTTTGCAGTAGATGCTCTTTTTGGAATCGATCTCTCTCTCCCACCATAATTTGAAGGCCAATGATTAACAAATAAATGAACTGTTTCTTCATTAAAAATACCTTCTATATAGAGAATATCTCTTGTTTTATCTCCAGCAGATAAAACATTGGTAATCGGCCTGCTAGAGATAACTGTAAATTTTCTATTATCATACATAAGCGCATTATCAATTCCCCGCTCATCAGGAGATTCAAAATGAATAATATTGTAATCACGTTTCGTGTATGCCTCATTGAGATCAACCAAAACTTTTTTGTTTTCGATTTCACACAAGCCAAGGATATCTACATCGAGATCAAACAATACCTCCGAGGAGTGTTTTATTTTTAAATCATATATTTCCTTAGTAACATTTTTTCGACCACCTTTAGCAAACTCATCATCCCTTTTTTCTGGATCATTCTCTAAGTCAAATAAGTTTTCAACATTCCAAAATCCAATGCTCAGAGAATCACCACCTGCAAGATAATTAAGGCAAGATAAAAATATGACAAGAAGAATCTTAACCACGCATTGAGTAAATATTAGTATTGGATTATTAATCACATACATAAAAATAAATATTTATCATTTTTCAGACTATTGGGCATACGGTTTAATCATATACAAACAAAAAACCTCACAAAGTGAGGTTAGATGCTTAAGAATAAAATAGTTAGACTGGTTCAGTATATTGAACTCAATCGAGAATTAATTTTTCTTAAATTTTTTATTAATTGGAAATGCGAGAACTAGTCCAGCAAAAGCACCATATACGGTAGTATTTAGTGATGAAGATGCAATAGAGCATACAGAATCACAACCCAATACAGATGCGTAAGCAAATCCAGCAGCAGCGCCAATTGTTGTTAGTATTATAGTTAATTTCATACTGGAATATATTTAAAATCAATAAAATGAACAAATAATTTTATCCTTTTACTGGCTCTAGTGTCTTATGCTCAACTAAGATCACCTTAATTGTTTTTTCTCCAATATTTTTCATTTGATGCTTAAGGATTTTTTCTCCATGACCAGTAAAGTTATCAGATATTTCCATCTCTCTGACTGTACCATCTGCAAGTGTATTTTGAGCTTTACCCCCGCTTACTGTATAAAAGGTCATTACGCCGTGTTCATGCATTTTATCGCTCTGATCTGGCTCAAATGTAGCCTCTGTAACTTTAACTTTATCGTTATCCAGCAATATCTTATAAACATCCGGAGAAACTTCCTCAGGAAGAATGAGGTCACTACCGTTCACTTCGGAATTCATAGAATACTTATTTTCCACAAGAAGTATTTCTATCGTGTTATCTCCTATATTTTTGACTTGATGCCTCATCAAATCAGCATTAAAACCTGTTGCACCCGTTGGTATATTTCGCTCATTAGTCTTACCGTCTGGTAGTGTCACCTCGATTTTACCGCCCTTTAGTGCATGAAATGTCATTGGATGATGGTCATGTGTCTTATCGCCTTGATTAGGTTGAAAATTTACTTTCATTACTTTAACAGCATCGTTCTCAAATAAAACTTGATAAATATCAG
>CAZPIF010000181.1:0-3860 GCA_964586565.1 uncultured bacterium | reverse complement strand
CCAGTGCGATGAAAATGAGGTTGAAATTTGGAATGAATGCTATTCAAAAGAAGGCACTTTTGAATTGATATTATCTGGGCAAAATATCTCAGGAGTGATCCCGGAAACAATCTTTGATCTAAATAATCTTATGTATCTTGACCTTTCCAATAATAACCTATCGGATTCGATACCAGTAGAAATATCAACTCTTAATAATCTTCTGGGTCTAGATTTAAGCAGCAACTCATTGTACGGTGCTATTCCTGAAGAAATAGGGGATTTATCAAGCATAATGGTGCTTAATCTTTCTAATAATCAGTTGACTGGCTCAATTCCCTCATCCATTGGTAATATGATAAGCCTGACAGATATATCTTTAAATGAAAATCAATTTTCTGGTAGTATACCTGAAGAAATAGGATCTCTGGTATATTTATCTAGATTTTCTGCAAATAATAACCAGCTTTCTGGCATAATACCTGCTGGAATTTATAGCTTGTTTAATTTAGATGAATTATTGCTTCACAATAATTTGTTATCAGGAGTAATTTCAGAACAAATCTGTGATATCGGCTTAAACTATGCAAATCCTTACAATTTTAATATCTCAAATAATAAACTATGTGAACCATATCCAATTTGCGTAGAAGAATATATTGGATATCAGGATTATTCTGAATGTGATGGAATGGTGGAGTTGTGGGGTGAGGTATACTATTCTAAAGGCGTAACAGAACTAGTAATGGCTAATATGGGTTTGTCTGGCCAAATACCATCTGAGATTGGTGAGTTTACAAATTTAGTGAACTTGGACCTATCCCATAATAATCTAAGTGGTCAAATACCGGATCAGATTGGAAATATGGATAGTCTAAAATATCTTGATCTATCATTTAATAACTTAGGTGGTAATATACCTGTTTCAATAGGAAATCTGTCTAATCTTATTGAATTAAAAATATTTTACAATTCCATTTCAGGAAGTATACCAGTTACGATTGGAAATCTTAGCAGTTTAGAATATTTTAATGTATACAATAATAACTTAAGTGGTATAGTCCCTAATTCTATAGGAGGACTTCATAATTTAAAGAAGTTGTATTTGCATCGAAATTCACTTGAAGGAACTGTACCCTGGGAATTGTTTACAATCTCAAGCCTCGAAGAGCTTTATTTAAATGACAATTTATTATCGGGAGACTTTCCAAATGACGTGGTGAATCTTAGTTCATTATCTAAACTAAGATTTGAGAATAATCAATTCTCTGGGAATATAAATAATGAAATATGCAATATAGAGCTTGCATGGGATGATCCAATATATTTTAATATATCTAATAATAAGATTTGTTCTCCATATCCAATTTGTATCAATGAGTTTGTTGGTTATCAGGATATATCAAACTGCGATCACGTATCGATTATGGAACATTCAATTGGTGGTAATATCTCAATTAAAAAAGCATTTCCAAATCCATTTAACTCAAATATTAATCTAGTATACAGCTTGCCATATAAAGTAGAGATTGAGATCTTTATTACTGACATTCTAGGGAGAAAGATTGTCACATTATATTCAGGTATTAAAGAAATGGGTAGGCAAGCGGTCGCTTGGAATGGGTATGATGATAAAAATAATTATGTAGGTAGTGGAATATATTTTCTAACAATATCTACAGGTAAATTTCAAAAAACAATTAAGATAGGATATGTTAAGTAATGCGATATAGAAATATCTATAGTTAGTATCCGATTATAATAGGATCTGTTATGGGCCCATCTATCTTCAGAATTATGGTTGATCCTTTTCTTGTAAATTTGCGTCCTTTTTCTTTTTCCCAATTTCGTAGCCACTTTCTAACGCCAAGAGCAACAGGATGAATTTTTATTTCAGTGTTATGCATTCTTACATTTGGAATAGAGTCATTTTGTCTAATGGTAAAGTCGCCATTTGCAGTTACTTTTAAAAATGGTGTTGTTAGTTTTATGCTTATGTCGCCAGTAAATTGATTGATCATTCCTATTTCAATTTCAAATAGTCTTATCATTAAAGAATTATTCCAGATACCAATTGTTTCAAACATATTCTGGATTTCAGGATCTTCTTTCAAATCATCAGGAACTTTGATTTCAAAGTTCCTAAATCTGAATTTACCTTGCAGCTTATGAAATGTGGGAACATCACCATATGTACCATTTAAAATGAAATCAGAAACTTCTAAAACTAGTTCAGGTAAAGACAGACTTGATCTTCCATCTAGGGCATTATTGGGCATGGCTGAGAAAGAGATTCCAGAAATTTTAAATTGCCCACGTTTAATAATCAGATCAAAGTTTAAGGAATCAGGTTTTATCTCTAGCATGACTTTCGAGTTAGAAATCTGGGATATTTCTTTTAATTCAAATAAATATTTCCAATCAACCAGAGGTACATTGTAAAGGGAATCTGTGAAGGGACTATCTTGAAATATTCTTGTTTTCCAATCAAAAATTATAGGATCTCGATTGGGTACAAGGTTAATATGTGTTGGTGAGGCAATAATCTGATCAGGTAGCTCAAGTTTATAGGACCATGAATAATCATTGAGTGGGTATGATTCCATGGTAATATATTTCTTTATTATAAGATCATTTAAAGAAGAAGGGAGTAATTTATTATCTATTTCATAAAGATCTATTCCTTTAGCAATGTTTTCAATCGACTGTCGAGCAATACCTTCTCTTTTTTTTAATCTTCTTATTTTTTCTTCAGTGATCCAATTTTTTGAACGGTTATCTGATTCAATCATTAAATCTTTAATAAAAAGGTTAGGACCAGATATATATAGTATTGCAGTTTTGGCATTAGAATCATCTGTGTATTTAAGATCAATATCAGAGAATGAGAATCTAAACTCTCTTAATTTTAAATTATGTAGATCAAATTCTTTATTTTCTGGTTTCCATTTAAAATGTAGATCTTTGAAGTAAAACCCCGTTTCTAAAATATCAACATCAATCTTATTCTGACTTTGAGGAAAAATATTAATAATATTTAACAAATATATGCATAGGTAGAAGAGATGAATTGTATTTCGTGAAAATTTTAGCATTAGAATTACATTGATACTGTGTATATCATTTAAAAAATTAGTATGTTTCTGCCGTTAATTATGGAACATTTTTTCAGTTTATTTGTTTCATAAGCTTATTATGAAAAAATCAAGAATTGTATATTCAACTGAAACATTAATTAAATCTGATTTTGACAAAGAACCTACTATTGTTGCAGTCGGAGTTTCAGACCAAAAAGTAAGACTTCATCTTGATAGAAAAGGCGGAGGAAAGGTTATTACTGTGGTGAAAGGATTAGCTGATAAAAAAGAAAATCTTATTCAATTAGCTAAAGAATTAAAGAAAAAATGTGGAGTTGGTGGTTCTTTCAAAAATAATGAGATTCTCATACAAGGGAATAAGAGAGAGATAATAAAAGATATACTGACCAACAAAGGTTATAATGTTAAGCTCAGTGGAGGATAGAGACTTTGAGTAATAGAATTATATTTTTTCTTGTATCTGGTTTTATATTACTTACAGCATATTCTTGCACAGAGGCGTCAGAGAATGGTTCTTTTACTATGGTTTTATCTGGCAGCGTGCATGGCCAGTTAGATCCCTGTGGCTGAAAAAAGAATCCTTTGGGCGGTCTGTCCAGAAAATTTGTAAAAATTCAAGAAATCAGAGATAATGGAATTGAACCTCTGATTGTTGATGCGGGAGATTTATTTTTTAGTACAAAAAACATAGATACAAAAAACAAAAAATCAGAATTGTTTAGGGCTCGGTCCATAATGAACGGATTTTCAAAAATTGGTTACGATGTCATAAATATTGGACAT
>CAZPIF010000180.1:0-3918 GCA_964586565.1 uncultured bacterium | reverse complement strand
TGATACTGCTTGTGTAGAAGTTTGTCCAGTAGATTGTATTCACGGGCCACATGATAAAACAGGTGCAGGAGCTGAAGCAAAAGTAGATGGATTTATACCAGAAGAAAATGATTCATTATATATTGATCCTGAAGAATGTATCGACTGTGGTGCCTGTGAACCAGAATGCCCAGTTGAAGCTATTTTTGAAGAAAGCGAAGTTCCAGAAGAATGGAATAAATATATTAAGATCAATTATGATTGGTTTGGGAGGGACTTTTCTGGATAGTTTTATCAACCTCTAATTAATTTAAAACGGTTGTCTTGGACAACCGTTTTTTTTGCATAAATAATGAATAATGAATAAAGAACAAATACTAGAAAAATTAAAATCTGTTAAATACCCTGGTTTCAATCGTGATATTGTATCATTTGGCATGATTAAAAGTGTAACAATTAATGATGATAGTATTGTTTTAAGTTTAAATATTACATCCCAAAACGAAGAAAAAAAGAAACAAGTTATTCAAGATATTAAGCTAATACTTGAGGAATACTTTTCAGATGTAAAAATTAATCTTACCAATCAAACAGTCCCTAATGATAATCCAGTCAGTGAGGTTGCTTCAATTAACGCATTAAGTAATGTAAAAAATATAGTTGCTGTTGCTAGTGGGAAGGGTGGTGTTGGTAAGTCTACTATTGCAGCAAATTTGGCATGTGCGGTTGCAAAAAGCGGTAAGAAAGTTGGTTTATTAGATCTTGATATATACGGGCCTTCACTTCCTATATTATTTGATATTAACCAACAACCTAAAATGTCAGGCGATAATAAATTGATTCCAATTAAAAAGCTTGGTGTTAGCTTAATGAGTTTTGGATTTATTAGCGGAAATGATACTCCGGTAATATGGAGAGGCCCGTTGGTTGCACGTATGACAGAACAGTTTTTTAAAGATGTTGAATGGGGTAGTTTAGACTATTTGTTTTTAGATTTGCCTCCAGGGACTGGGGATATTCAGTTAACGCTTACTCAAAAATTGAAAATAACCGGAGCACTAATAGTTACAACACCGCAGGATATTGCGCTTGCGGATGTTAGAAAAGCATCAGATATGTTTCAAAAAGTCAAAACTCCTGTTATAGGTGTTATAGAAAACATGTCCGGACTAGTTTGTGAAGGAGTTATCAATCCTACAAATGCTAGACTTAAAATAAATGGAGAGAGTATAGAAATTGATAGTAGTGGTAATTTTAATATAAATATTAGCATATTTAAAAGTGGTGGCGGAGAGAAAGAAAGTGAAAGAATTGGTGTCCCTCTTTTAGGCAAAATACCATTATCTCAGGAGATTATGGGGGCATCAGATATTGGTGTTCCTCTTACATCTAAAGATACATTTAATGGTATTACTCAATTATATATTGACATAGCTAACAAGATTCAATCTATAATTGAAAATTAGATTTGGAACATAAAGATGTACAGCATGTTAAAAGGAAAGAACTTAATTTTACATATATATTTTTCAATATCAATCACAAGTAATCTTTTCTTTCTTAAATAATGCAAAAATTATCTAAAGACAAGGTCTTATCAGGAGATCTTCCAAGGCATATTGCAATTATTATGGATGGGAATGGTCGCTGGGCTCGGGGTAAATCATTGCCGCGTATTGCTGGTCATAAAGAGGGAATTAATTCGGTGAGGGAAATAACAAGAATATGTGGTGAGATTGGTATTGAATATTTAACACTTTTTACCTTTTCTACCGAAAATTGGAATAGACCACCTAAGGAAGTAAGCGCATTGATGAAGCTTCTATTTACGACTATTAATTTAGAAATAAAAAAATTGAATAAAGAAAATGTAAGGTTTTCAATAATCGGAAACCTGAAAGACCTGCCAGAAAATACTATGAAAGGATTAAAAAATGGTGTAAATCTCACAAGAAACAATGATGGATTAACACTTACTCTGGCATTAAACTATGGAAGTCGGCAAGAGATAATTGGTGCAATAAAATTAATTGTTAAAAAAGTAAAGTCTGGTAAAATATTACTAGAAGACATTGACCAAAAGTTATTTTCAAATTCATTATACACAAGCAATATGCCAGACCCTGATCTTCTAATTAGAACAAGTGGGGAGCATCGTCTTAGTAACTTTTTATTATGGCAAAGTGCTTATACAGAAATATACATGACAGAAAAGTACTGGCCTGATTTTCGTGAAGAAGATTTATTTGATGCTATACTTGATTTTCAGGCTCGAGAACGTCGTTTTGGAAAAGTAAGTTCACAGATTTAAAAAAATGGCTCCAATTATTTATATATTTTTTCTTATCACCATTTCCTTTGCTCAATCTCAATCAGATGATATTAAAATAGCGGATGTGAAAGTTAAAGGGAATCAAATTACCTCTGAAAAAACTATAGTTTTTACTGCTGGGTTAAAAGAAGGTGGAAATATAAAACCAACAGATTTCCCGAGAGCAGTTAAAAGATTATGGCAATTAGGGCTTTTCCAGGATGTTCAAATAGTATACGATGAACAAACTAACGATGGGGTATCTTTGATTATTAAAGTTAAAGAAAATTTTGTACTGGGTGAGATACAATATAATGGTAACAAAAAAATTAAAGACAATAAGATAGAAGATGAGATAAACATATCTACAGGGCAAAGAATTAAACCAAATACTTTAAATAGTGTAAAAAAAATAATTAAAGCTTTATATGCTGAAAAAGGATATTTAAATGCGCAGATTAGCTATAATATTGTTATGCCTGAAAAAAAATCAATATTATACAAAGAGACGGGTAAAGGCCTTGTTCGAGATGTAGTATTTGAAATACAAGAAAACAAAAAAACCAAAATTAAAAATATTATATTTAAAGGGAATGAATCATTTTCGGATTTTCGTCTTCGTTGGGAGATGAAAGAAACGAAACAGCAACCCTGGTATTTATTTTGGCGATCAAACTTTGAGAAAAAAAAGTTCGAAGAGGATATGAATCTAATTTCTACTTTTTATAAAAATAAGGGTTATAGAGATTTTCACTTTATCAAAGATACAATTGAATACTATGATGATAAGAGAATGAATATAGTATTCTCTATTAAAGAAGGGCCTAAATATAAATATAGAAATTTTTCTTGGGAGGGGATGACATTATTTGATGAGGTAGTTTTAGAGCGGGCTCTGGGGTTAAATAAAAATGAAAAGTATAGCGAAGAAGACTTCAATATGGCCGTTTATTCTCGAGTACAGGGACTTTATCTTGATAGGGGATATATTTATAGTAGAGTAGAGCCCCAAGTAACCCCAGTTGGAGAAGATTCATTAGATGTACACTTTATGATTACTGAAAATCATAAAGTGTACATTAATAAAATAAATATATTAGGAAATACTAGAACCAGAGAAAACGTAATAAGGCGACAATTACGAGTCTTCCCAGGTGATGTTTACAGCCAGGATCTAATTGCACGAAGCTATCGTGAAGTAATGATGCTAAATTTTTTTGCTAATGTAGCACCTAATGTGGTTCCTATATCTGATGATAAAGTAGATTTAGATTTTTCAGTTGAAGAAAAACCTGCTGGCCAGGCTAGTGCTAATATGGGATATTCCCAATATTATGGCTTAACTGGCGGAGGTGGCTTATCTTTACCAAATTTTAGAGGTAAGGGTCAAAGTTTTACTTTTAGTTATAATGAGGGTATTAACTCTGGTGGGCAAAATTCATATATGTATCAAGGATATAATGTTGATAGGCCTAAAAACAGAAGGGTTTCTATAAGTTTTACAGATCCAATGGTTAATGATACAAAAAATCTTTTGGGGGCCTCCCTTGGGTATGATATGAGGGGGGGGGGGGCAGCGATGTATTATTCGCCACTTGAGACTATAACGGCCTATGGAAGTTTTATGT
>CAZPIF010000179.1:0-3925 GCA_964586565.1 uncultured bacterium | reverse complement strand
TAAAAAGTCCAAAACAAAAATTTAAATTTCTAGTTACAATAAATAATGAAAGTGGAAGCCAAAAATAACCACCAAAAGGGATTCCAAAGCCTCTTGGCGCATCATATCCAACTGGTTGAATATTAATTCGTCTCGATTTTTGCTCTATCTTGACATTAAAAGAATTTGCAATTTTTGAAAATTCTGGATATATGAACTTTGAATTAATCTTAACTCGAATTGGTCTAACTATCGATAAATAAAATAAAGATGAAATGGTTAAGATAATGATGATTCGTAAAAAGAGCGAATATCGTGGTTTTTTACTCCAACTAATGTCCATTTATACCACAGCCATAGTATAAATGGATAAAAGAATAGGAATGGACTAAACTCATGAAAAATATCCCAATATTGTTTAAAATATAATATGGCCAAATTAAAAAGAATAATCCGGATTGCATTTAATAAATAGATCATTGCTATACCAATTACTAAAAATCTTAATTTTTCTTTAAACTCATTTCCAAAACAAATAATAAAACCAGAATAGAGAACCATCAGCTTTAGAGCATTACAGCCATTAACTATTTCAAGGCCTTGTGTGCCTTCAATCCAAATAATTCTCTCATAGGTGTGGACAGTCCATCCAAGAAAAGTTAGAACAAGTTTAGAAATATATATTACTGATAATGAAAGAAACTCATCAAGCCTACCGTCAGGATGTAAGATTAGGTCATAGATAATTTGCCAAATAAGATAAAAAGATAATGCTCTGAGAAGAAATCCTATAAAAGGATTTTGGTTTAACCTATTTGCTATTTCCAAAGTATCTCTTCATAGCAACTAGTGCTCCACCAATAACAAGAAAGAATAGACCATTTATAGGTCCTTGAGTAGGTGCGTCAGGAAGAGGAGGTGGGTCTTGAGCGAAAATTAGATTAATCGCGTATAGTGCGAATGTTACAATGCTATAGACTTTACTTTTCATAATGTACCTTATTTTATGTACGTTATTTTTTGTTTAAAAGATTTTTCACCTATCTTAAGATCAACAAGATAAACACCCGAGGGTAAGATGCCTGGATTCCAAAGAACTTGGTGATTGCCAGAAACCATTAATTCATTAATTAAAGACGCTACCTGCCTACCTTTTAAATCAAAAATGTTTAAAGAGACATTATTGATTTGTTTTAGATCAAATCTAATCCTTGTGCTTGGATTAAATGGATTAGGATATGCTTCATGAAGAATAATATCATCAGGTAACAGACTATATTCTTCATTCGTGCTTGTAATATCGGTATTGACAAATAAAGAGAATTGTGAATCTCCAATATTTGGATATGTTTGCATTAATTCTTCTGGAAATAGGAACCCACCTTTTTCAGGTAAATTGATATTTGCTGATGGGAATCCATATAAATTAATATTTTGACCGGTAACATTATTTAAAAGTACTAGAGATATGCCTTCTGGAAGATCTGTGATGTCCCATGTCATATTTACCTGTGTTTCTTGGGTCTCGTAGCCTTCATCATTAGGTTCAAGAAGCATCACATCCATATCTAATGCTATATCAGTCATCAAATTCAATGGAAGATTATTTATGGCTAATGAGTTTCCAGACTCATATATCATACTTGTTAAATGTTGGGCTGGGGACATAGGTATGATTTGTTTTGCATCAGCAGGATCAAGATTGATTTGACCATCTTCTGTAAAGGAAAGATATACGTTAGTTGTATATTGACCATTTGTAAATGTAAATACAGCACTACCTGTGGATCCATCTCTTGTTGTTCTGGCTGCACCACTATTGAGATGTCCTTTTCTTATAGAATGCTCATAAAATTCAAATGCATCGCCTTCGGATCCAGCCTGAATCCAAAAACCATCAAATGGTTTTACTAGTCCCTGATCAATATTACCAACGATTCCGTTATGTGTTTTGTAACCGGGGTTATCATGATCCATTTTATATATTGTGGAGTTGAATTTTGAATTATTATCTGATAGCATTTGATTAATTCTAACATGCAGTCCATAGGGGTTTCCTACGAGGTTCCAGTGACTGGGATTGGTAGTAACATTAAGAGATGATTGATTCATTGGCGAAGATGCTTCTGATTGGTTATCAATTCCAATAGTCACTGGCAGATCATCTTCTCCATCAAAATCAGTATCAGAGTATACATAAACAACAAATCCTTCACCAGCTTCTAACACGTCATTATTCAGATCAACAACTGGAACCCAACCATTATCATAGGTCCAAACATTTGGGCTAGCACCTGGAAGATCAGAACCGTCTGATCCTTGGGTCCATAATTCTTCTAAGAGATCGCCAAATACAGCACCAGATACTGGGCTGGAAAGAAGTCGAAAACCTGATTCACCAGAAATCTCTAAATGAGTTACAGCCACAGCTATACTAAAGTTTTGGTTTGCAGATCCACCATTGCCATCATTAATATATATTGATACATCATTTAATCCGCCATTCAAATGAGTTGGAGATCCACTTAAGATGTAAGCTGAGTTGTTTTCAATTACTGACATCCAATCAGGTTTATTGGGAACTGTTATTGTCAAATCATCGCCATCTATATCATGCATAGTAATAGGATATTGGTAGGTATGCCCTTGTGTAATTTCTAAAGAAGGAGTGCTAATGATTATTGGATCATCATTAATTGGTAATACATTGATTGTAATTATTGCTGCTCCAGAGTGCTCTGTGCCATCATATGCTGTGAATGAAAAACTATCAGTACCATGATAGTTTGGATGTGGTGTGTAAACAAGTTGATTTGGGTTTCCTTGTGTAATCCAATTTGCACCTATTATATTTCCATCATTTCCATTAGAAGTATGGTCTGTGATAATCGCACCGGATCCTTCATCAAATTTATAATAAGCTGTCAAACCAGATGCTGATACATACTGATCAGAATTATGGCCTGCATCTGCAGGTGTACCATTATTATATAATGCAATTACTTCATTAGGACTGAGTTCATTAGCCCAAAAAGCAACCTCATCTATTTCACCATCATGGTGTAATGTAGTAACGCCGTCATTATGGTTTGCGCCAATTCTAAGATCTCCAAGGTTTGAAGATACATTTGCATTTTGATATCCGCTACCATCTGGAACACCATCCAGATAGGTAGTCAGATTTCCATTATTATCTCGCACAAATACTGCATGATGCCATTCGTTCAATGTAAATGTATGAGATCCATTTGTAACTGCCCACGAATTAAAATATATACCAAATGTTTCATCACTATTTAATAGAAAACCAAAATCTCCGTATGGACCTTTTAAGCTTATAATATCACCTCTATTTTGTCCTTCCTTTTTAAACCAGGCGGAAACAGAAAATGCGCCTGTTCCAAAATCAAAAGCTGGCGCATCTGGAATAAAAACAACATCGTTAATTCCATCAAAGTCTAAACTGCTTGAAAATTCCTGAGTAATCGTACCATGTTGAGGCCCAGATGATTCTAAAGCAAAACTAAGTGCGTCACCATCATCATCATTACCAGTTAGATTAATTGACAAAGTTTCATCTTCATTCAGTGATACTGTTTGTGCTAGTGCCTCAGGGATGCTATTGGCAATACCCTCTGCAGGGGTTATGATTACAATTCCATGGTCAGCATTTGCCCCTGCAATATTTGTTTGATCTGTTCCGCTATTAAATGAGCCACCGCCACCGCCAGCACCGCCATAATTCCAAGCGCCACCGCCGCCACCAGAATAGCCGCCAGCACCGCCAGCACCACCGTAGCCACCGCCGCCACCGCCAAAACCACCGCGACCACCATATTGTCCATTACCACCATTGCCACCATTTCTAAATCCAATTCCTAGTTCACTATGATAATTATAATTGCCACTGCCATTGCTGTAAAAACCACCAGCATTTCCACCATAA
>CAZPIF010000178.1:0-3935 GCA_964586565.1 uncultured bacterium | reverse complement strand
AATGATAATACATCAGTATTCTCATTCAAAAAGGTTTTCGAATTTTCTCTTCCTTGGCCTATTTTCATATCATCAAAGCTATACCAGGCTCCAGTCTTTTCAACAATATCTCCTGCTACTGCCAGGTCAAGAATATCACCTACATATGATATTCCCTGACCATACATTATATCAAATTCTGTCTGCTTAAACGGTGGTGCAACTTTGTTTTTAACAACCTTAACTCTTACACGACTACCCACCATCTCTCCACCGTCCTTCAGACTGGTTATCCTGCGAATTTCCATACGAATTGATGAATAAAACTTTAATGCTCTTCCACCAGGTGTTGTCTCAGGGTTACCAAACATAACACCTATCTTCTCTCTAATTTGGTTGATAAAAATAACCGTAGTATTTGATCTACTAACTGTACCCGTGAGTTTTCTTAGGGCTTGTGACATTAGACGAGCTTGTAAACCCATATGCGAATCACCCATATCACCCTCAAGCTCTGCCCTCGGAACCAATGCTGCTACTGAATCGATAACTATCACGTCTAATGCACTACTTCTGACTAAAGTTTCGCATATCTCTAGAGCTTGTTCACCAGTATCTGGCTGAGATATGAGTAGATCTACTGTATTTACTCCTAAATTCTTAGAATATTCGGGATCTACCGCATGCTCAGCATCTATATAAGCTGCAAATCCACCTACTTTTTGAGCTTCAGCAACTATATGTAAGGCTAGAGTAGTTTTACCCGAAGATTCAGGTCCATATATTTCTATGATTCTCCCTTTAGGAACACCCCCTACTCCTAAGGAAACGTCTAATGATAGACATCCAGTAGAAATGGAATTATCTGAACCCAGAATATGATCATCTCCAAGTCTCATAATCGACCCTTTACCAAACTGTCTATCAATCTGGGTGATTGCTAATTCCAATGCCTTTGATTTTTTTGTTTCGGCTGCCATCCTTTCTCCTTAAAGTGTTTCCCCTAAAGGGAATGATTTTATTAAAGTATAAATTGTTCCTGATGGTAACAATTCGCTACTGAAAAATTGCACACGATCAACCTCTAAAACAATTGGATCATATGTACTATTTAAAAATAATGAAATATCTGGTGTAATTTTTTGAGGATATTTGATTTTAGCTAATGTGATATGAGGATGATAATCATTTTGTTCTTTAGGGAAGCCAAGATTATCCATACTTTCCTCAATCATCATCACCAGTTCATGCAAAGGCTCTAAAATGCCTTTTATTCCCATCCAAAGCACTCTTGGCCTTTCAGGAACAGGAAAACAACCTGTGTTCTCTATGCTAAGCCTGAAAGGTGCCATTTTGCTTATGATATTATTTATATTAGTAATTATATTCTCAAATTCCGATTCCGGAGTATTCCCTAAATATTTAATTGTAAGATGAAGCTGATTATTCTTCACCCAATTAATATTACCTTTTGATTCATCAATAGTAGAATAAAGCATAGTCTTCTTTGACCTTAAATCCGCAGGCACAGGAACAGCTATAAAAGTTCGTAATATTTTCTCATTCATTATTAATTAGTTCCATTCTTAAAATATCCAATGCTGCTTGACTGGTTCGTTTTTTATTTATACCTCTGCTCGAAACAAAATTCCTTTTGAAAACTTTATCACCAAATTTATTAGAAAAACCAATGTAGACCAACCCAATCGGTTTTTCTACGGTTCCACCGTCTGGACCAGCTATTCCTGTAACAGATAAACCAATTTCTGATGAAAACTTATTTCTAATGGAATTTGCCATTTCAATAGCAGTTTCTTCACTCACTGCCCCATATCTTTTCAATGTAGTGCCATCAACACCTAAAGTGTTTTTTTTAATTTCATTGCTGTAGGCAATAATACCTCCTAAAAATACTCTAGAACTCCCAGGCACATCAGTGATTCGACTACCAACAAGACCGCCTGTGCACGATTCTGCGACAGCAATGGTAGTCTTATTATCGATAGCATGCCTAATAACCACATTCTCAATATTCTCATCATTCTCTGTATAGATTTTCCCCTTAAGATAGTCATAAATTGTTTTTTTAAAATTATTCACAGAGCTTTCTTTATTTGAGCTAATTTGTAAATCAACCCCATATACTGAGGGATAATAACCTAGAGAACATCGATGATCACTTTTTATAGGCTCTTCTAAGATTTCAATTAACTTTGATTCTGGGATTCCAGTGGTTCGTAAGCGAACAGTAAAAAAGGAAGATTCCTCATTATCCTGGATCCAAGGTAGAATAGTTTCATTCATCATTTCTTTCATCTCATCTGGAACACCTGGTAAAGAAATTAGAGTGGTATTATCAACCTTAAATTGAAAACCTCTTGCTGACCCTAATGGATTGTCTATAACCTGGCCCTTTTCTGGAACCATTGCCTGACTTCTATTGCTATCAGGTATATCAAAGCCAAGATTTTTAAATTTTTTTGATAGTTTAGACCAATAATTTGAATCAAATTTTTCAGATGTGTTAACAAATTTAAATAATGATGACCTCGTTACATCATCATCCGTAGGCCCTAAGCCTCCCGTAATTATAATACAGGACGGACTTTCATTTACCATCTCATTAAGTTTATTAATTATTGATAATTCTATATCCGGAACTACAGTTTGTTGAATAATCTCTGAACCCAATTTTGAGATTTTTTTTCCAATCCATGCAGCATTAGTATTAATCGTTTTCCCATTTAATAGCTCATTACCAATGCATAGCAAGGATATTTTCATAATTTAAAGTAAAGGAGACTTTGTGTAACTAAACAAGCTAAAATACCTGCAACCACATCATCCATCATAACTCCAACTGCATCATCCATATCATCCATCAATTGAATAGGACCAGGTTTAAAAATATCAAATACACGAAATAAAACAAATGAGACCAGTGCCCATCCAATATTATGCGGTACCAAATACAAAGCAATCCACATTCCAACCCATTCATCTATTACAATGGACTTGGGATCTTTCTCATTCCAGAATTCTATCAAAATATGGGATACAGCGATTCCTATAAAAAATATTGCACCAGTTATAAGCAAGAAAAGAGGGTCAATCCAATAAGGTTTAAGGATATACCAGACTAACAAAGCAGCTAGACTCCCCCATGTACCTGGAGCGTATGGCAGCCTGCCAATATAAAATACAGTACCAAAAATTTCTGCTATCCTAGTTCTAGAATCCATCTCTGCTTATGAATTGTTCTATTGTTTGTCTATTATCATAAAGATATGTAATCCCTGTCAAGACAGTAAACAATGCAATAAAAAGTGTTAGATTGTAAATAAGATGGTACTGGTCAACGGTTTCTACAACTAATTTTGCAAGAGGAATATTAAGCCCTTTGAGTCCTAAGATTATTAAAGTGAAAATAATTACAATATACTGCACAGTTGTTTTGGTCTTCGCTATTAATGACGTAACCATTGAAAAACCCCTTTTCTCAATTACCATTCTAAGACCTGTAACAAATAAATCTCTAAAAATAATTAAACCAACCATCCAGAATTCAATAATGTCTAGCATGGCAAAAGAAATAAATGCTGATGATACTAAAACCTTGTCTGCAAGCGGATCAAGGAATTTACCCTCAGGTGTGACCTGATTATATTTTCTAGCATAGTAACCATCATACGTATCTGTTATACATGCAACTAAAAACACTATGAGTGCAATTAAATTTGATTGTTCATAATCTGAAAATAGAGATAGTATAAAAATTGGCGTTAACAATATTCTAAAAACAGTGAGAACATTTGGGATATTTAAATGGATACTCTACCCTCCATTGCCCTTATTAGTGTAGCATCATCGACATATTCAAGATCACTACCAACAGGAATACCCCTTGCTAATTTTGATATAGATAAATTTTTATCGGATAAAATCTTAGCAAGATA
>CAZPIF010000177.1:0-4014 GCA_964586565.1 uncultured bacterium | reverse complement strand
TACCACCAGCAATCGCAAAGATAGGGAGAAATATCAGCATATCTAATCTACCTGCAACCTGGTATGCTGCTACGGTTTGGGAAGAATAATGAATTAATATCTTATTGAACACACCCTGACCTACGGCCATAATGATCATTGATAAGGAGGCAGGTAACCCTACTTTAATGATATCCCAAAGGATTGATCTTGATGGAGAAAAATCTTTTAGATTAAACGTGATATAAGCATGCTCTTTAACAAATAACATATAAATAAAAATAAGAAACACGCTTAGTTGCGAGACTACAGTCGCTAAAGCTGCACCTTTTACTCCCATTCCTAATCCAAAATTTCCATAATCTTCAAGATTAAAAATGAATATAGGGTCAAGGATAATATTCAATATTGTACCAAGTCCTGCCACCATCATTGGAAATTTCATATCGCCTTCTCCAGCAAGAATAGACCTAAAAAACCCTGAAAAAACCATAAAGGGTAGTCCAAGAACAATCATAGAAAGATAATCCCAACCTAGGGTAAGAATCTCACCTTCTGCCCCTAACATTGATAAAATATCTTTACCAAAATAAAGACCTAATAATGTGAAAACTCCAGAAATAGATGCTGCCATAGCAATTGCATGCTCTGCACTATTATCTGCTCCTCTTTTATCTTTTTCACCTATCAATCTGGCTATAGAAGCGGTGACCCCTGAACCAAGCCCCATTGTTAGACCAAGCATTAAAAAGAAGATTGGCATATTAAATGCGACCCCTGCAATGGCATCTCCCCCTAAACGACCAATAAATAACATGTCAACAATATTATATAGAGTATGTATACCCATACCAAACATTATTGGTATTGCAAGACTCCATAATGATTTTCGAGGATTAATCAAAAAAGATGCAAGTCTTGATCCTGATTTTGGTGAATTATCCATTAATTATAGAATATTAGGAAATTTATTTTATAGAAAAAAATTCAATTAAATATTAGATATGTACATACCTATGATATACAAATGAATATCATAACTTAAATTGGCCATATAATCGGCAATAGAAATATTGCCATAATCCAAAACATAAAGGCTAGAGGGAAGCCAACTCGAATATAGTCACTAAATTTATAACCTCCGGGTCCATAAACCATCAAATTGGTTTGGTATCCAACTGGAGTTATGAATGAAGCTGAAGCGGCGAATGCCACTGCAAATACAAAAGCACGAGGCTCAAAACCCATCTGTTGAGTAACAGCTATTGCAATAGGAGTCATTATTATTGCAGTAGCCGCATTAGATGATATCTCAGTCAATACAATTGTCATAAAATAAATTAAAGCAAGTAATACCTTTGGCTGCAATTCAACAGGTACAGAGCTAGTGGCCGATGATATCAAATTGGCTATCCAATCAGCTGTCCCAGTTTTTTGAATAACTATTCCAACAGGAATTAATGCTGATATTAAAACAATAACTTGCCAATTTATTGATTGGTAGCATTCTTGAGGTGTTAATATTTTTAGAACGAGTAAACACATAACACCAAGCATAGCACTTTTCACAATAGGCATAATCCCAAATGCGGCAAGCGAAATAGTACCAATTATTACAATAATTGTCATCCACCAGAATCTTTGTTTACTAAGTTCTACATCTACTTCTCCTAGTACAATGAACTCTCCATTTTTGGACAATTCTTTTACTTTATTTTCAGGACCATATACCAATAGTGTATCATATGCATTAAGGACAACATGTGCAATCTTCTTTCTAAGTATAGAACCTTCTCTTCTAATAGCAAGAATGAAAGATCCAAACCGCCTACGAAAATTACCGGTCATTAAACTCTTCCCAATCATATTTGACTTATCGGTTATTAAACATTCAACCAATACATTGTCTTCTTTTTCCAGTTCTTCTTGAGTCAATTTTTCATCAGTAAGTAAAGTAATTTTCTCCACTTCTTTCATCCTTAAGAAATTTTCTAATGTACCCCTAACAAATAATATATCATCCTCTCTTAATTTAGTAAGTCTAATCATGTTGGTAATCATTTTCCCATCACGAAGAATATCTAATACCATAACATCATAATTCTTATTTACTCCCCTTTCCAAACAAGTTTTACCATTTAGTGGTGATTCTTTGCTTATTTTCATTTCCGTAAGATACCCGCCTAAATGGTAACTTTTTGTAAGGCTTGATGTAGATGTTCTAGAAGGAATTAATTTTGGTGCAATAAAAAGAATATAGAGCAACCCAGTAGACATAAGAATTATACCATATTTCATAAATTCAAACATACCCATTGGTTCTACATCTGGTATATTGGAGTATATTGAATTAACAAGTAGATTTGTAGAAGTACCTACAAGAGTAAGTGTGCCACCTAAAATTGCTGCATAGCTTAATGGAATTAACATTTTGGATGGGCTCATTTTGTATTTCTGAGCAAGTCTAATAGTAACTGGCATAAATATTGCAACTATTGCAGTATTATTAACTACTGCAGAAGCTATTCCTATTGTGAATAAATATACACCTCTACCTAAGATAATTGAACGGTCTGCAAGTCTTCTAACCTTAATAATTAGATATTCTAAAATTCGTGTTTTTTGAAGGGCTCTACTAATTATAAATAAAAATGCTATAGTTATTACGGCAGAATTGGAGAAACCAGATAGTGCTTCTTCAGGTGTTAAATAACCCATCATAAAAAGCAGAGTTAGCATTATCATAGCAGTAACATCAATTGAAAATATTTCAATTACAAACATAATAAAACCAACAAATAATAAGGCTAAAACAAGAAAAATATCTGGGGTCATAATAAAATTTTTATCTTATGTTTAGAATTTTTAATTAAAGGGGTGATCGCCTAACTCTGCTTCATTTTGGGTTAAATTAGGCAGAGATTTAGAATGTAAATTAGATTTATCATTCTTCTTTTTATGAACACCTGCATCAATAATAGCATCAATGATATTCTCTTTTCTAATATCATTTAATACCGTCATAATAAAAATTGGGAATTCAGATTCAGGAAGAAAATTTTCCCAATCATCAAATAGACTAGTCTCATCTAAAAATTTATCCACATCAGGTTCATCATTTAGATGTTGCACCACTTTATCCATTAAAGCATTTAATTCAGATTTTAATTGAGATTTATTCAACTCTTGTAAGCTCATTTTCTACCTATAACAAAGTTTTCATCTACATCATCAATCTGATTACTATCCACATGTTTTTCAGCATATTGCTTATAAACACCTGATGTAACAAAAATTTCAAATAGTTCTTCATCAATATGATAATCATTTTTCATAAAACCCATTATCCGCATTGCTTGACTAAGTTTCTTCCCTTCTTTATAAGGACGATCTGCAGCTGTTAGTGCTTCATAAATATCTGCAATTGCCATTATCTTAGCTTGTGTAGACATCTGTGATTCATGTAAACCTTTGGGGTAACCCGTCCCATCCATTTTCTCATGATGACCACCCGCAAATTCTGGAATATTTTTTAAATTTTTAGGATAAGGTAATTGCTCTAACATTTCAATTGTAATCACAATATGATCGTTGATTATTTCTCGTTCCTCTGGAAGTAATGTACCTTTTGGAATATTTAAATTGTCTATCTCATCCTTTGATAAAAAAGGTTGTAGTGAACCATATAGACTGATTTCTTCTGATCCAATAGATCTAATTCGATCTTGGTGCTCGGGTTTCATGAATTCGCTACCCACATTACATTCTTCAATAAATTTCATATTTTTGTTTATCTTTTCAATGGTGCTGTTATACTCATCATCAAACTTTTCATCTAATTGTCCATTTAATTGACGCCTTAAAAATGCAAT
Source organism: uncultured bacterium (assembly GCA_964586565.1). GTDB lineage: Bacteria > Fidelibacterota > Marinisomatia > Marinisomatales > UBA1611 > NZWG01. The sequence continues at coordinate 163 of CAZPIF010000177.1, read as the reverse complement.
TTCTGCGTCTCTTTTTAATAACTCCATTCTTGTTCTGATTAGTTCTATTCGATCAAAAATAGTTTCTAATTTTGTTCCTTTATCAACAACATGCGGAGGAGTAGCCACCTTGCCACAATCATGTAACCAAGCAGCCAGGTAAAGTTCATATCTTTCTTCATCA
>CAZPIF010000176.1:0-4036 GCA_964586565.1 uncultured bacterium | reverse complement strand
AAAGCCCTGTAGAAATACAGGGCTTTTTTTATATTCAGTTATTAATAAATTTTATTTTAAAACTTTATCTTTAATTGACATCATATAATTAAGTGCATCTTCATAAGTGTTTTTAATTTTACCATCAAGAATTGCATCTTTAATATGATTTTTAATAACGCCAATTTCTTTACCGGCTTTAAGTTTTAATTTTTCCATAATATCTAATCCACTTATAGGTGGTTGAAAATTTTTAAGTTCATCACGAAGTTTAACGTTTTTCATTGCCTCTTCTACACGTTCAAAGTTTGATAAATATTTTTTAATTTTTCTTTCATTTTTTGTTGTAATATCAGCTCTACATAAAATCATCAAATCATCTATATTTTCATTAGCATCAAACATTAACCTTCTTATTGCACTATCTGTAATATTTTTTTTTGCAAGCGCAATAGGTCTTAAGTGAAGCTTAGTAAGATTCATTAAATAAATTTTTAATTTATTTGATAGCTTCATTCTTGAAGCTACTGTTCTGATCATTCGCCTTCCTAGCTCTTCATGTCCATGATAGCTCCATCCTTTAACTTTATCAAATTTCTTAGTTTGTGGTTTTGCAATATCATGCACTAAGGCTGCAAACCTAATTTCCATTTTGTTAGATAATTTTGCAGCATTATCCACTACTTGAAGTGTATGTATAAAAACATCTTTATGTGACATTCCATTTATTTCTTCAACACCTGACATAATATCTAATTCAGGAAAAATATAATTTAATAATCCAGTTTCTTTAAATAAATAAAATGCAATACTTGGTTTATCAGTTTTGAGTGTTTTTATAATTTCTTCAGTAATTCTTTCCCATGATATAATTTCAATTCTATCTTTTATTCTATGAATACTTTCTAAAATATTAGGTGCAATTTGAAAATTTAATTGAGCTGAAAACCGTATAGCTCGTAACATTCTAAGTGGATCATCACTAAATGTTTCATCAGGATCTAAGGGAGTTATAATCAACCCTTTATTTAAATCTTTTATTCCACCTAGAGGATCAATTAATTCACCAAAACTTTCTTTATTTAATGAAGCTGTAATGGTATTGATTGTAAAATCTCTTCTTTGCAAATCATCTTCTAATGTAGCTTTTTCAACGAGAGGTTTTCTTGATTGTTTATAATAAGATTCTTTACGAGTTTGAGCTATTTCAATTTGAATATTTTCTCCCATAATTTTAGCAGTTCTAAACTGTTCAAAAGGAACTATATCCTTTATATTTAATGCCTTGGCCAGTGCTTGGGAAAATTTTAGATAATTTCCATTAACAGTAATATCTATATCATTTTTTTTAGATATTGGTTTATTGAGCAACCTATCTCTAACATATCCACCTACTATATAGGCTTTATAGTTAAGTTGTTCTGCAACTTTGCTAGCTGCTTTGAAAATTTCTAAATCAGATTTAGATGTATCTAATAAATTTGTTATATTACTCATAATAGAATTTTGTTAAAAAAATTATATAATAATATATAAAATATATAATAATTGACTAAATTTTAATATTATCATAAGAAAGATAAATATGGCAAATAAAAATATTACAATTGATGAAGTAAAGCGTATTGCAAAATTATCTAAACTTGATATTCCAGATGATCAACTTGATTATTACGCTTCAGAGATGAATAAAATTTTAGATTATTTTAAAATTATTTCAGAAGTTGATACTTCTAATGTTAAACCCTTAACTCATATAACAGATCAGTATAATGTTGTTAGAAAAGATGAAACTAATGAGTGTATTAAAAACAAAGAGTTTATTGATAATTGCCCAGAATCTTTTGGTCAATATATAAAAGTACCCAAAGTGTTAGATAAGGATTAATAAATTGAAAGAAAAAAAATATATTTTTGTTTTTGGGGGCGTAATATCTGGTTTGGGTAAAGGTATTGTCGCATCATCTTTAGGTTATTTATTAAAATCCCTAGGCATGAAGGTGACGATTCAAAAATTAGATCCTTATCTTAATGTAGACCCAGGTACAATGAACCCTTATCAGCATGGCGAAGTATTTGTTCTTGATGATGGAGCAGAAACAGATCTTGATTTAGGTCATTACGAAAGATTTATTGATGAATCTCTAACTAAAAATAATACAACGTCATCAGGTAGGGTCTATTGGGACGTATTAGAGAAAGAGCGAAAAGGAGATTATTTAGGTCAAACTATTCAAGTTATTCCTCATATCACCGATGAAATTAAAAGAAGAATAAAATCAGTTAATAAATCAAATAAATTTGATATTGTTATTACAGAGGTTGGTGGAACAGTTGGGGATATAGAAGGTCAGCCTTTTTATGAAGCTATTAGACAAATGATTTTAGAGGTAGGAAAAAGAAATTCACTTGTTATTCATACCACATTATTACCATTTATTGATGCTGCTGGAGAAATTAAAACAAAACCAACTCAGCATAGTGTTATGACTTTACGAGAAATTGGTTTAGAGCCAGATATTTTAGTGTGCCGAACAGAACATAATCATCATCTTACTAATAAATTAAAAAAGAAATTAGCTCTTTTTTGCAATGTAGAAGATAAGCATGTTTTTGAATCGCCTGATGTTGATACGATTTATGAAATTCCTTTAGTTTTATATAATCAAAATTTTGATAAGACTGTCATTGATATATTAGGAATTACTAATAACAGGCAGCACACTCAAATTGATTATTTAGAAAGCGCTATTAAAACATACAAATCACCCAAACATGAAGTCACAATTGCTATGTGCGGAAAGTATAATAGCTTACATGATGCTTATAAAAGTATATTAGAGGCTTTCATTCATTCTGGAATTTTTAATGATTCAAAAATTAATATTAAATGGGTTGATACAGAATTATTAGAAAAGGATATCGACTTCAAAAATTCTTTTGATGGAGTAGATGGAATTTTAATTCCAGGTGGATTTGGCGATCGTGGAATTGAAGGTAAAATAATGTCAGCACAATATTCTAGAGAAAATAATATTCCATTTTTAGGGATTTGTTTAGGAATGCAATGCGCTGTAATTGAATTTGCACGAAATATATGTAAAATGAAAAATGCAAACAGTACCGAATTCAATCAAGACACGAAATATCCTGTTATTGATCTTATGCATTCACAAAAAGGAATAAAAGATAAAGGTGCAACGATGAGATTAGGAAAGTATGCATGTAATTTATCTAAAAATTCTAATGCTTATAATGCTTATAATAAAAATAATATTAATGAAAGACATAGGCATCGCTATGAATTTAATAATAAATATAGAGATCAATTAAAAAAATCAGGCTTATCTATTTCTGGTATTAATAAAAAATTAGATTTAGTAGAAATTATTGAATATAAAAATCATAATTGGTTTGTCGGAGTACAATTTCATCCTGAATTAAAAAGTCGAATCGTTAAAGTTCATCCTTTATTTAAAGATTTTATAGCTGCAGCGATTAAATATAAATCATGAATGAAAAATTTCTCAAAAAATTATCTCAAATCAAAATAGTTGTTTCAGATGTTGATGGAATATTAACTGATGGTACAATATCTGTTTCTAAAAATCAAGAGTTTAAAACTTTTCATGTTGAAGACGCGCTTGGGACAAGCTTGCTAAAGCTTGCTGATATTCCTGTATCTTTTATATCAGCACGTATATCTGAAGCAACAACGGCTCGATTAGATGAATTAAAAATAAAACATTATTTTCAAGGTTATATTAATAAAGTTTCTGCACTTGATAAAATTATAGAAATTTATAATATAGATTATAAGGATGTATTATATATAGGTGATGGTTTTGTTGATATCCCGGTTATGGAAAAGGTTGGCTTTTCTATATCCGTTCCCAATGCTCATTTAGAGGTTAAAGAATTTGCTGATTTTGTCACTAAAAAATCAGGAGGTGAAGGAGTTTTAGTTGAGATAGCGCAATATCTTTTAAAATCAAAAGGTATTTATGATCAAGTATTTAAAAAAATGCGTAATGAGATTTATAATGCTTAATATAAA
>CAZPIF010000175.1:0-4086 GCA_964586565.1 uncultured bacterium | reverse complement strand
CATTGATCAAATAGAGAAAGCTAGAATCACCTGGTGAGCTACTTAACTCTTTTACTATCATTGTAATCAATATTTTATCAGCCTCTGTCAAATTTAGAAGCAAATCCCAATCATTATTCTCTGTGTATTTATCACCCAAAAGAGATAATGAGAAATAGTCAGAACTATTCACAATTGCGGGATTATTTTCTAATAAACCATCCGCATAGTCAGGAGGTCCAACACAGCCACTTATGATAGTAAGCAGACTTACTCCTATGTAAAAATAGTATTTCAATCTTTCAGCCTCTCATCCTGACCATCGTTTCCTAACTGCAATTCTGATATTTTATCCATTGGCTTTTCTAATTCTCTTAATCTCGGACCCTTTAGATCTTCGTAATGGTTAGACAAAGCACTCAATGACTTGCCCATGGAATCTATTTTACCTGTGAACTGCTGCCATTGTTTCCTGAAAAGTCCAACCAGGATTTGCATCTCTCCCGCTTTCTGTTCCATTGCAAAATTTGATACTGCCTGCCTGATTAAAGATAAAATTGCGTATAGTGTGATTGGCGAACAAAGAATGATTTTTTTTTCCAATGAGAAGTCAATAAGCTTCCCATCCTCCTGATTTAAAAAGGAATATATACTCTCGTTTGGAATAAATAGCAGCATATAATCAACGGTTCCACTCTCAGGATCGATATAGGATCTTTTAGCTACCTCTTTAACTCGTTCTCGAACATCTTTTAAAAAAGCTTTTTTTTCTAATTCTTTCTCATGATCTGATTCAGCCGCAATGTACTTTTCATAATGGTCCAGTGGAAACTTCACATCCATATTTAGTGACTTGTCATCTGGCAGAAAGAATGTGAAATCAGGACGATCTTTTCCTGCCTGTTGCTGCTGCTTGTAATTCACACCTTCAGATAGCCCTATAAAAGATAATATATCCTCAACCATTCTCTCACCCCATTGTCCACGTGCCTGAGAGCTGGAAAGTATTTGCCGTAAATGTGAAGTAGTATCGGTCAATTCACCCATGTTTTTTCTAGACTCTTCCATCTGGGATTTCAGAGCGACGGTGTTTTTTGAAAGATTCTTTAGATCGTCTTTCATCTCTTTTAGAGTTAAATCAATTAATTCCTTTTTCTTACTAAGTTGATCATCTGATTTTCCCAAAATCGTTGAAAATTTATCCTCTGCTAGATCAAGGAATTTTTTTTGATTATCTATAAGGGCTTGGTTTGAAAGATCACCGAATGATGCACGCAATTGGTCTTGTGTATTAAGTATGGAGTCTAGTTCTTTCTTCTTTAAGAACCAGATTAATGATCCACCAGCTAGAAAACCAATGATGAAGATTATAATTAGACTTAAATCCATAAAATCACAAGGTCAATGCAAAAGAATCAACCAATATGCCAGGACATCTTGTTGCGCCAAGTGATCTCTGGCCATATGTGCCAACCTCAGGGACAACAGTTAATTTATCTTCTACATTCAGAAGATTATTACCAAAAAATTGGTAAAAGGAATCATCAAATCTCATTGTCTCTATTGGAGCTACTATTTCACCACCCTCTACCCAGAAACATGCATATCTAGTTAATCCAGTAATCCGACCACCGGCATTATCGCTCCAGTTCAAATAGTGAATATTAGAAAGATACAGGCCTTTTTCTATTTCTCTTATGACATCATCTTGGTTCAATTTACCCACCTCCATTCTCGGAGATCGCATATACTCACCACTCTCTGCATAGTTCGAATCTACACCGTACTCTTTTGCAGATCGAGAGCTTACTAATGTATTAATAAGTTGGCCATTTTCTATAAGTGAAATTTTATCCGGTGATATTTCACCATTAGAATTGAACTTAGGACACAAGCCTGGAGAAAAATCTTCTATGACAGAAAATTTTTCTGATAGTCTAGCATCATCATGACGCATCCTCCCAAAACCACTACATCCCTGTCTAAGTGAGGCCTCACTGATACCATTCCAAGAGAACATACCCAAAAAATCTGCGACCGCTGCAGCCTCAAACCATGTCTTATATTCTCCAGTACCAACCTTAACAGGTTGTCGATCCATTAAAACTAGTTTCTCTCTACTGCGTTTAACATACCTCTCATAATCATCTTGATTCCACTTGCTCCCAGCATAACAACCCTTAACCATCTGATGATTAGGTGTTACCAAAGAATAATCTAAACAAAATGATTCAGTCTCAAACCAGTGCTTCTGACCTAGATTATTTGCACTACCTCTATACATTCTACCATTTGCCAAGATACCAACAAAATCTACTCCACTAACAGCAGGAAGTATTGCATCAACTGAATCTTCAAATGGTAGACCATCAGCACCTTTTACCTCGTGACTAGAACCAGAATCAGTTGGCATTACAAGAAATGGGTCTTCAGGAATTTCACTTGACTCTTTTCGCATTCTATTAATTTCATCAAGACCTCTTTTAAGATCTAAATCAAAATCTCCAGATATTGTGAACCCAGCACTGCATGTACGACCATTAGAAATGAATTTTAGACCTAGGTCAGCATCATCAACGAGTCCTGTTTGTCTTACAGCTGCGTTATTAAAACGAATAAACTGACTGTTCTCGCCACTAAACGATATAATAAGATTCTCATTCTTATTCAATTTTGAAAAAAGAGACTCACTGATTTTTTCAAAAGTTTTTTCCATTATACTCCTCCAAAAACTTCCACATTACCAAACAAACATGCTGGCGAAGCATGACCAACTCGAATTACTTGATTCGGTTCACCCTTTCCACAATTAGGTGTGCCATAAATACCAAATGTATCATTATTACCAACACCTTTGAGATTATTCCAAAATGGTGTCGAAATGCCACGGTAGTTCGGATTTTTTACAGTTTTAGTCAGTTTTCCATTTTCGATGATCTTTCCATATTCACATCCAAATTGAAATTTGTTTCTGTAATCATCTATTGACCATGACTTATTGCTTTCCATGTAGACACCTGACTTAACTTGGCCTATCAATTCTTCAAAAGCCAGATCTCCTGGCTCTAAATTAATATTTGCCATTCTGTCAATTGGTGCTCTGTTCCATCCGCTTGAACGAAAGTTGGCAACACCATCTAGTCCTGACCTGATTTGGCTCTCTTTTCCTCCGAGTCCTCTGACTAATATTCCATCCTTAATTAGATACTCTTTTGTCGCCTTAAGACCACCATCATCAAAGGCATATGATGCAAACTCCGATTCTAGAGTTGGATCAAAAGTAATATTCATTAGATCTGAACCATATTGCAATTTTCCAAAATCTTCTAGCTTTACAAAACTCCATCCCGCATAGTTTCTTTCATCTCCAAGTATCCTATCAACTTCTAGAGCATGCCCTATACTTTCATGAATCTGTAACATCATCTGGTCAGGTGCGATCACTAGATCCATCTCACCACTTGGACACTCATCTGCGTCCAAAAGTTCAATAGCCTGCTCACCAATTCGATTTGCATTGGCCATAATCTCATATTTATCAAAATATTCTAGCCCCATCTGCCTACATGTACCACGCATGCCTCCAAATGTCCTTGTCTGCTGATTTGTACCATCGGCAGCAGTTGCACTTAAATCAAACTCAAGCATCAGAAAGTCTTGTTCTATATCGCTTCCATTGGAACTAATAAATCTAAATGATGTTTCTATCAATTGACATAATGATGACGCACTAACAATCTTTTCAGAAACCTTTAACTGATTATAAGCCTCTATAAGGAGTTCATTAAGTGCACCCGCAGATAGGCTATCACGTTTTTTCGTAAAAGGCGACTGGTATTGCCCTTTAAATGCAGGCCTCGCAGTTTCATCAAACTTAAATAAACCATTTCTTGCAGCAATTTTTGCCTGTCTATATGCTTTTTCTGCCGCTGATGATATTCCCTCAGGGGTCATGTCCGGTGTACCATAATATCCAAACTGACCATCAGTTAAAACCTCTACCATAACACCATGTGTTGAGGATCTCGCATTCGCTACTGGGAAACCATCACGAATCATACGCGGAGTGTGAGCCTCGTAAACCTCACGAAGTCCAACCCAATCGAC
>CAZPIF010000174.1:0-4105 GCA_964586565.1 uncultured bacterium | reverse complement strand
CATTATTAGGTAAAGATGACGTGGTAGGTATTGGTATTACTGATTATGCACAAAACCAACTAGGAGATATAATTTTTATTGAATTTCCTCAAATTGGAGAACATATTTCATCAGGTGATATTTTTGGAGAAATTGAAGCCGTAAAAACTGTATCTGAGTTATATTCCCCTATATCTGGTTCAATTATAGAAGTAAATATAGCATTAGAAGAAAAGCCTGATTTAGTAAACAATGATCCTTTTGGAGGTGGATGGATAATTAAAATTAATCCTACTAATCCTGATGAGAAAAAAACTTTAATGGACTCTAATGCGTATAAGGAATTTGTGGGATAAATGATGGTTTTTGATAATCTAATTTTAACTGTAGAAAATAAAGGCGCTGCTTATATTGTCCTTATTGATCCAGATCGATTATATGAGAATTCAATCATAGAAAGAGTGGAATTAGCAAATGAATCAAATGTTGATGCGCTTTTTATTGGTGGAAGTTTAATGATGGACTCCAAATCAGTTAAAAGAGTAAAAAAAATACAATCTATCTCTAATATACCAGTAATTCTATTTCCTGGAGGTGTATCTCAATTAAATGCATACTTTGATGCAATGTTATTTATGTCATTTATTTCAAGTAGAAATCCACACTATCTTATAGGAGAACAGGTAATTGCAGCACCTATAGTAAAAGATTTGAATATTGAAGCAATCCCAACCGGATATATTCTGGTTGATGGTGGAATACGTAGTGCTGCTGAGATTATTAGCGGTGCACGTTCTTTACCTATGGAAAAAATTGATATAATTATTTCACATGCTCTTGCAGGACAATACCTTGGAATGAAATTAATTTATTTGGAGGCAGGTAGCGGTGCTAAAAATTCAGTTGAATTACCGATAATTGAAAGAATTAGTAATGAAATTGAAATACCTTTAGTTGTAGGTGGTGGAATTAATAGCCCTCATAAAGCTGAGAAAATTGTACGATCAGGCGCATCAATTGTTGTCATTGGCAATACTATAGAACAGGATCCACAAAAAATGAAAGAATTTGCTGATGCAATCCATATAAAAAAACATGAAGAAAAAAATAAAATATCAAATTAAACAAAGCATCAAGGTAAAAGAATCTTTAATTGATATGTGTACTGATGATATTGAAAAAGCCGTTATTATAATAATTAAGACTTTAAATAATGGAGGAAAAATTTTATGGTGTGGAAATGGTGGTAGCGCTGCGGATGCTCAACATTTATCTACAGAATTAATGGGGGGAATGACTGATCATCATAGGAAACCGATCCCTTCAATTGCATTAACAACGGACACTTCTTTTTTAACGGCTTGGTCAAATGATACAGATTTTGATTCTGTATTCTCAAGGCAGATTCAAGGCATAGGTTTAGAGGGAGATGTTTTAGTAGGTATTTCTACTAGTGGTAATTCAGAAAACATACTATCAGCTATTAAGCAAGCAAAATATAAAGGGATATCCACTATTGTATTCACTGGTAAGACAGGCGGTAAAATAGGTGGGATTTCAGATGTATCAATTTGTGTACCAAGTGAAGATACTCAAAGAATTCAAGAATCTCATATAATGATTGGACAAATTATATGTGGATTGGTTGAAGATAGTATATTGAAAAATAAAAATGAATAACTATCTAGAAGACTATTACCTAATTCTAATTGAAAATAACGCCTCTCCTAACACTTTAGATTCTTATAAAAGATATTTAGATGACTACGTAAAATTTTTATCAAAAAAAGGTGTGAAATCTGTTACTAAAATTAGTCCCGTTGATATAAAAAAATATATTAGCTATGTCAATAAACGTGGTCTTGCTCCTTCAAGCATATCAATAATTATTTCTGCAATACGATCATTTCATAAGCATTTAGTTCTAAGTTCTATAATTGATGAAAACCCAGCTTTACATATACATTCTCCAAAAGTACAAAAAAAACTTCCGGAGATTATTGAAAGGGAGGAGATATCATTAATGATAAGTTCAATGAAGAAATCTTCTAAGTTCTATGAAAGAGATAAAGCAATCATTGAGATGTTATACGCCTGTGGATTGAGAGTTAGTGAACTCTGTGATTTAAGTGTATCCAACTTATTTATTGATGATGAACTTTTAAGAGTGTTAGGGAAAGGTTCTAAAGAACGTCTATTGCCTTTAATGGGTCGAGCAAAGCAATATCTATTGGAATATTTGGATTCTAAATCAAAGAATACTATTGTCAAGAAATCAGACTCAGTTTTTATTAGCAATAACGGTAATAAACTAACAAGAATGATGGTGTTTAATATTTTAGAAAAACACTTTATTGAATCAAAATTAAAGGATAAAAAAATTATTCATTCATTGATGAGGGTAATCAATTTTAATAAAAGTGATGGAATCAGAGACCTAGGTATTTCTGAGGTATTACTTCACTATCCTCATTTATTCCTTTTTGATATTTATAAATTAAAAGTGAATACACTCCCTAAAAATTGGATAAAGCTAGAGTATCTACGAAAATATATGTATGATGTCAGACCCAAATTTATTCTTAAACAAGATGTCGACTACGTATTTCTCAATATAAAAGGTAAACATTTAAAGTATATAGAATTAATTAAGATTTTTAGAAACTATGTAGGAAGAAAAATTAGTCCTCATCTATTGCGCCATTCTTTTGCAACAGATTTATTGAAAAATGATGCAGATTTACGTTTTGTTCAGGATCTTCTAGGTCACAGTGATATTTCTAGTACTCAGATCTATACCCATCTAGACAAGCGACATTTAAAAAAGATTTACCAAAATCATCATCCAAGGAGTTAATTATTTTATTTAAACTTTCAGCTGAAGCATTAGTACTTCTAATACCAACATTAATGTTTTCATTATCTTTTCATGAGTTTGCGCATGCATGGATGGCATCAAAATGTGGAGATAATACTGCAAAAAGAATGGGGAGACTTACCTTAAATCCAATGGCACATTTAGATCCAATGGGTTCGCTGATGATACTTTTTGTAGGATTTGGTTGGGCTAAACCAGTACCAGTAGATGGAAGGAATTTAAGGAGCCCAAGAACTGATATGATGAAAGTAGCAGCAGCAGGTCCTTTATCTAATTTACTATTAGCTATGGTAGCAGGGATGTTCTTCAGACTTTTAAGTGGCACAGGATTACTTTCAAATTCTATTTTTATATTAATAGTATATTTTACCCAGATTAATATTGCTCTAGCAGTTTTCAATATGATTCCTGTTGCACCATTAGATGGCTCTCAAATTTTCTCTGGTTATTTAATGAGAACTAACCCTCAACTTGCATGGAAAATACAATCCTATGGTCCTCAGGTCCTTTTTGGATTGATTCTATTTGGTTATATAACTGGATTCTCTATTTTATGGTTGGTTATGCAACCATTTGTTGATTTTTTTATGATATTGTTTCTTGGTAGTTCAGTATAGTATGACTTATTTTAAAACTATAGTTCCAAAACGAAGAAACAAAGGACGTTCAATATGGTGGACTATTGTTATGTTCGGTATAATCATGGTACTTATATTATATTTAAATACTATTTCATATAATTGATCTATGACAAAATTAATAGAATGTGTTCCTAATTTTTCTGAAGGGAGAGATCTTAAAAAGATTGATATTATTTTAGATTATATTAGGCAAGTAGAAGCGATAACGGTTTTAGATGTTGATCCTGGCGAAGATACAAATCGAACTGTAGTTACATTAGTAGGGTCACCCGAAGCAATTTCAGAAGCTGCCTTCCGAAGTATAAAGATTGCTTCAGAAGTTATTGATATGAGTAATCATAGTGGAACTCATCCTAGAATGGGAGCAACTGATGTATGTCCTTTTATTCCAATTAATGGTGTAACAGAGGAAGAATGTATTGAACTAACAAGACAAGTTGGAAAGCGAGTTGGCGATGAATTGAAAATCCCCATATATCTTTATGAAAAATCTGCTCAGGACCCTAAGAGGAAAAAACTACCGGATATACGTAAAGGAGAGTATGAAGGTCTATCTGATAAATTAGCTCACCCAGATTGGATACCTGATTATGGGCCAAATACTTTT